>NZ_LMPY01000012.1:0-173359 GCF_001424445.1 Methylobacterium sp. Leaf361
TGAACTGCGCCGAGTATCTCGGAGGCTTTTTGGTTTGGGTCAGGCTGCAAGGTTTGGACCTCGGCCTGGGCATAGTAGCGCGCTTCCGCCTCGGCGGGAGGGATGTGGCCGATGGGTTCGAGCAGTCGGCGGTGGTTGAACCAATCGACCCATTCGAGGGTGGCGTACTCGACGACCTCGAAGCCTCGCCATGGCCCGCGCCGATGGATCACCTCGGCCTTGAACAGGCCGATGATCGTCTCGGCCGGGGCATTGATGCTCCTATAGCGGTCAAGCAGTTTTTGCGTCGCGCACTGGAGCTCCCCCGGTACAAAGATGACGGTAGATTTCTCGGGCGATGTAGCGCTTCAAGCATCGGCGGATCTCGCGAGGCGACTTGCCTTCGTTGGTTCGGCGCTGGATGTATTCCCGAGTCGGCCGATGATACCGCATCCGGACCACAGCGACGCGGTACAAGGCGGCGTTCGCCCGGCGATTACCACCGCGGTTCAGACGATGGCGGCTGGTCTTTCCGCTCGATGCCGGCACCGGGCACACGCCGCAGAGTTTTGCGAATGCGGCTTCCGACCGGATCCGCTGGGGATTGTCGCCCAGAACGACGAGCATCTCGGCGATGGTGCCGGTCGACACGCCAGGCGCTTCCATCAGCGCTGGGGCCTGGGCACGCACCAACTGTTCGAGGACGGCGTCGTGCTCCTTGATCTCGGCATCCAGCACCAGCCACCGATTGGCCAGTGCGCGAAGCGCCACCTTGGCGGACGCGGTAGTGGACACCGGCGCTCCCGGCCGCAACGCGGCGATCGCGCGGATGAGCGTCATCTTGCCGGTGATGCCGATGAACCGCTCGCGGAGCTCCTGTGGTGCATTGACCAGCAGCGTTTTGAGCGTGACCATCGCCTGGGTTCGCGCCTTCAGCGCGGTATCGCGGGCAATCTTGAGGTGACGGATCATCTCGACGGCCCCATCGCCGAGCTTGGGCTCGTCGGTAGCCTCACCGGCCAGAGCGGCCCGTGCCGCCGACTCGGCATCGACGGTATCGGTCTTGCCATGGCGGCGGCGGAGCTGCCGGTTGACCCGACCAACTTCGATGACGCGCAAGCCCATGGCAATCAGGGCCCGCGTGAGGCCGGCACCGTAGGAGCCGGTTCCCTCGATGCCGAAGGCATGCACGATACCGAGTTCGGCGGCCCAGGCTGCCAGCTCGCGATACCCCGCGCTGGTCACCGGGAATGATGCGGTGGCAAGCCGTGCGCCCAATCCGTTGATCGCGACGGCGACGTGGACATCCTTGTGCGTGTCGACGCCGATGACGACGGCGTCCGGTGTGATAGCGTGCATACAGGTCCTCCAGGTCGGTAGAACCCGAAGGCGATCTGCGAGCGGACAGGACTGTGACGGGACGGCACTCCCTCAAGCTCCTATCAGGTCACGTCTCGTGACGCCCTGGGTGCAGCCTGGAGGGCCGACAGATCAACGCCATGACACGCGGTCAATCGTAAGCACGGGTCAGGCCTCCCAGGCTGCACGCACCTTCTCACAGTCGTAGGCGTCGCCCACCGAGCCCATGGAGGGCCACACGCCCGCTTCGCGGCAGCGACCGCCGAAGGCCAGCGACGTGTATTGCGANCACCTTCTCACAGTCGTAGGCGTCGCCCACCGAGCCCATGGAGGGCCACACGCCCGCTTCGCGGCAGCGACCGCCGAAGGCCAGCGACGTGTATTGCGACCCACGGTCGGAATGGCGGGAGGCCGCCGCCAGCGAAGGGGCGGCGCTCGTGTAGCGCCTGCTCCAGGGCATCGAGCACGAAGTCCGCCCGGGCAGTGCGCGACACGCGCCAGCCCACGATACGGCCGGCGAAGTCGTCGATCACGTAGGCCGCATAGACGAAGCCGCCCCAGGTGGCGATGTCGGTGAGATCCGCCATCCATGGCCGGTTCGGCCCCTCGGCCCTGAACTGTCGATTGACCCGGTCGCGGGGGCAGGCCGCCGCCGGATCGGGAACGGTGGTGCGGACCCTGCGCCCGCGGACGACACCGGCCAGGCCCATCGCCCGCATCAGCCGGGCCACCGTGCAGCGCGCCGCCGCGATCCCCTCGCGGGCGAGCTGCCGCCAGACCTTCCGGAAGCCGCTGACGCCGAAATTGGCCGCGTGCACGCGCCGGATCTCGGCCGAGAGCACCGCGTCGCGCTTGGCCCGGGCCGGTAGCCGCTCCGGATCGGCCCGCCGCGCGGCATGGGCGTGGTACGTCGACGGGGCGATCGGCAGCACCCTGCAGATCGGCTCGACCCAGTAGGGCGCGCGATGATCGTCGAGTGATCGCGATCATGACCGGAACCGGCGGTCGAGCTCCGCCTGGGCAAAATACGCCGATGCCCTTCTCAGGATCTCATTGGCCTGCCGGAGTTCGCGCACCTCCCGCTCCAGGGCCCTGATCCGCTCGCGCGCATCCGTAGTCGGCCCGGCCCGAACGCCATTGTCGCGCTCGGCCTGTCGCACCCAGTTGCGCAGCGTCTCGCCCGAGCAGCCGATCTTGGCCGCAATCGAGCGGATCGCGCCGTACTGAGAGTCGTGCTCGCCCTGATGCTCCAGCACCATCCGCACCGCACGCTCGCGGACCTCAGGGGGAAACGATGGGGTTCGCTTCGTCATAGCCCCATCCTCGCAAGAGTTGGGGCCTCCGGGAAACCCGGCGTGGTTCAGATCCAGCCGCCCCGTCATGGCCGGCCTCCCTCGGCCAAGCGGCGGCCGACGGCGGCGTAGACCTCCAACGAGCGCAACGCGACGTGCTCGCCGGTGCGGCCGATCCGAGTCAGCCGAGGATGGCGAGGTGGACGCGGCCGACGCCCGGCAGGCCGATGGTCCGGGCCGCACCGCGCCGCGCGAGAGGTTGATCGCTCGGCCGGCGACAAAGGAGCCGCGGTCGTCGATCCGCACCACCGACCGGGCGCCGCGGATCCGCGCCCGCGTGCCGAAGGCGAGGATGCGGTGCGGAGCGGTCAGGCCGTCGGGTGAGAACCGCTCGCCGTTCGCCGTGCGGTGGCCGGAGCCGTTTCAGGAGGCGGTCTCGGCCAGGGCGCACGGGGCCGATCCCGCGAGCACGAGGCACGCGAGGGCGGCCCGCGCCGGGAAGCGCAGGAGCATGACGGGGTCCTGAGAAGAGAGCTTAGCAGGGGAGCTTAGGAGGCTGCCCGGCCATGGCTCACGGTAGTTCCTTGAAGGAGGCGATCCGGCCATCGACCTTGAGGGTGATCGAACCGGCCAGCGATCCGCCGCTGTAGGTCGCCGGGACCCGAGCTCCGACACGCACGGCCCCGGGCGTGGTCGTGGTATCGAACTGGAGTTCGACCGGAGCGGCACCGGCGTCTTTCTGCGCCGCCACGGGGGTCGGCGCGGTGACGGTCGTGCCGTTGTGGATCAGCAGCACGTCAGCCACGGAGTTCACCGCGCCGACATTCTGCATCAGCCCCTCGACCTCGACGCTGAGACGCAGGCCCCGATAGGGCGCCAGCGCGATCTCGTAGAACGGCACGCCCCTCGACCTCGACGCTGAGACGCAGGCCCCGATAGGGCGCCAGCGCGATCTCGTAGAACGGCACGAATGCGGCGGAGCTGGCGGGGGTCGGCAGGCTGATCGGCCGCTGCTCCGCGATGGCGATGCGACCAGCGCCGGTCACGCGCTGGTCCGCGACCTTGGTTTTGCAACCGGCGCAGAGGAAGTCGTCGATCCGGACGTTGGTGGCCGGATCCTGGATCACGACACCCTGCTGCAGGATGCGGAGCAGGCTCGTCCCCGGCAGCACGCTGATGTTGTCGCCSCCGGCGATGATGATGCCGTAGTTGGTATCGCGGGTGATCGGTGCGAGCCGCACGTTCTCGACGCCGGGATAGACGCCGATCGAACCCGTGACCTGCGCCTCGATGCTGATGTTTCCGACCTTGCCGGTGGTGCCGCCCTCGATGCGCCCGAGCTTGATCGCCTCGCTCGAGCGTGGGTTCTCGAAGGAGTTGGACCCGTCGATCATCAGGTTCGAGGTGCCGCCGCCGTCCGCGATGGCCAGCACGAAGCTGCGGTTGAACTGGAGCGTCTTGACGCCGACCAAGCGCAGGCCGCCCCCGCTCTCCTGCCGGATCGCCGTGTCTCCGATCGGACCGTCCGCGTAGAGGACGGAATTGGCGATCACGCCATCGCCGCTGTCCGCGTGGAAGCCATTGCGGACACGCATCGCGTACCGGGCCGCGTTGTGCAGATCGAGGTTGTCCGCGGTCCAGAACTCGCCGGACTGGATATCGATCTGGTCTTGGAATCCCTCGGCCTTGATCCGCTCGACCATCTGCCCGCGCGGATTTGAGATACCGTCCGCCATCTGGACTGCAACGGCGGTTGTGGCCGTGATGGCGTTCCCGTTGAGATCCTTGTTCTTGAAGAATATCCCGGACACTGCCGCGGCGTCGCCCATCATCTTGACGGCCGGACCGGAGTTGTTGGTGTACCGCAGTTCCGTAGCAGCGAGCGCGCGCCCCACGCCGCGCAGCCTGCGCCCGTTGAGCTGGATCGTCCCGCTGACCGCGATGCAGCCGGGCGGCAGGGCCAACTCAGCCCCGGCCGGCGCCGCCAGTATGGCCGCGTTGATGTTGGCGAGCTGATCGGAAGCGCAGGCTGTGTCTTTTGACGGCCGGACCGGAGTTGTTGGTGTACCGCAGTTCCGTAGCAGCGAGCGCGCGCCCCACGCCGCGCAGCCTGCGCCCGTTGAGCTGGATCGTCCCGCTGACCGCGATGCAGCCGGGCGGCAGGGCCARCTCAGCCCCGGCCGGCGCCGCCAGTATGGCCGCGTTGATGTTGGCGAGCTGATCGGAAGCGCAGGCTGTGTCYGTCGTGCCATCCGGCTTAACGAGGAAGGGCCGCAGGTAGAACGTCGTCCCTTGCAGCGCCTCGAAGACCGAGCGACCAACCCGCCCCGGCGGAAGAGACGCATCCGGATCGGCGCTCGTCCTCCCGATGGGGCCACTTGAGCCCGTGCCACGGAAAATGATCTGAGCGCCGGTGTCTNGAGGAAGGGCCGCAGGTAGAACGTCGTCCCTTGCAGCGCCTCGAAGACCGAGCGACCAACCCGCCCCGGCGGAAGAGACGCATCCGGATCGGCGCTCGTCCTCCCGATGGGGCCACTTGAGCCCGTGCCACGGAAAATGACGCCGTCCACGTTCGGTCGGTACATGTCCGGCGACATGTACCGGGACGCCCTCGTCGCGTCGTACGCGAGGGCCGAACCGGAGAGCGGCACCGCAGAGAGGGCCGCGGCGATCATGCGATGAAACATGCGGTAATCCCCGACGCGGATCGGTCAGTTGGTGGTGAAGCCCGTGGAGACATTGACAGTCGCCGCGTTCGGGCCGTTGACGATCGAGGCGTAGTAATATCGGAAGTTCACGATCATCGACGTTTGATAGACCGTGTTCGCCGTCATGGCCTGATTGTACAGGGTCACGAGCGTCGAGCCGTCATTCGATCCATAGATGACCGCCGTCCCGGCTTGGTTCGACTGGAAGGTCGCGTTGAACCGCGTCCAGGGCACGAGACCGCCGCTCTGGCTGTCGCGCGGGGCGCCGCCCGACGTGCCGTTCGCCGCCACCGCGACCGCGGTGGCATCGGCGTAGACCATGGCGCGGGCCGCGAGCTGCCGCCAGATCGCCGAGAGCCAACCGGTCAGGCCCGCGCCGCCGGCCGGCATGGCGGTGCCCGTGATCGGCGCACCGGCGGGCTCGATGTTCGCCAGATCGGAGGCAGGCGTGACCGAGCGTGACGCGGCCTTGGTTTGCGTCCCCGATGCCGAGAACTTCCCGTCGATCGACGACAGGGATGCGTTGCCGGTGGTCTGGTTTGCGGCCGTCGCCGCGCCGGCCGGAAGCGGCAGGCTCGCGGCGCTGATGGGCTGCGTCACCCCCGAGCCATCGGTCTTCCAGGCCGTCGCGCCGGCCGCGCCCTGCGCCGCCGTGACCGTGCCGGAAACGGTCAGGGTTCCGAGCAGGCGATCCCTGATGGCCCGGAGAGCGCCGATTACGGAGGTGCTCGCCCCTGAGGCGGTCGCTGCGTCTGCGACGGTACCGGTCGCCGCGGCGATCGCCGCCGTGCTGGTGTTCCCGGCCTGCGCCGTCGCGTCGAGCGCGAATGCGTTCCCGATGGTGCCGATCTGCGCGGCGCCGGCCCCCAGGTTGACCGTCCCGGAGACGGGCTGCGTCGCCGGGAAGTTGCCGACCGTGACCGGCTGGACGACGCCTGATCCATCAACCACGAGCCGGCCGTTAGCAAGGGCGGCCGGAAGCCGATCGCGGACAGCGGCGAGGACGGATGCGATGCCGCTCTGCGTCAGCAGGAGCCGCGTCACCTTGGCGATCAGCGAGCCCGCCCCGGCATCCGAGCCCGGCGCCGCGTCGGAGGGGGTGCCGAGGCCGGTGGCCATGTTCGAGAGCGTCGCGCTGCCGGTGGCGAGGAGCACCCGGCAGGCCTCGAGGCGGGCATCGGTCGCGACGTCGACACCATCGTCGCGGAAGCCCGTGATCGGGCCGGCCGAAAGCGCCGCGGTCGCGAAGACCAGCGTCAGGACCTGGCCGTTGATCCCCTTCCGGCCCAGCCCGCGGCGCCCGACCGCGTAGATGAACTGGTTCGTCGGTTCGTGCAGGACCGCCAGCACGGTGCGCGGGTCGATGTTCGCGCCCGAGAAATCGAGCGTGCCCGCGGCGGGGTCGAGCACCACGCCGGTGAGGTCGATCTGCTTCATGGTCAGTTGCCGCCGAAGATCAGGGCCGCGGTGAACGCCGCATCCTCGGCATCGCTTCGCGCGAAGCCGCCGAAGTCGCTGACCCAGCCCGGGCCGGACGCGATGGCGAGATAGAAGGCACCGGCGCGCACGGCCCCGTAGGGCGGCGCGCTGCCATCCAGGTCGAGCCACGGCCGGGCACCGGTCCCGTCGACGTTCAGCGTCGGCGCGTCGGTGTTGTCCCGATCGGCCTGCACGAGGACCGCGATACCGGGACGGAGCGCGCGGACGCCCGAGGCGGTGCGCGCGACGTAGGCGTTGAAGATGCCGCCGGTCTGGATGGCGCCGCCCTGATCGCCGACGTAGCTGGCGAAGGCCGCCATCAGGTCGCGGACGAGGCCCGGCAGCTCGCGCGCCGAGGCGCCGTCGAGCGCCGGTACGCCGGCATCCGCGACAGCGTTGGCGGCCGGGCGCGTCGACCAGTCGAAGACGCTCACGACTGCGCCCCGGTCGTGACTTGGAAGGTGCCGTTCGAGTACCAGAGCTTCCCGGCCCCGTCCGGCGCCTCCTTCGGCAGGAGCGCGGCGAGCGCCTCCATAGCGGTCTGGGCGTTCATCACCTGGAGGTCGGTCGCGGCCGGATTGATCTTCCGCCACGCCGGCTTCTCGGGCGACACGGCCTCGTCCCAGACCACCATCTGGAGCTGGCCCTTCACGACCGCACCGGGCGCGAGCTCGCCGCCGTCGGCTGCCAGGAAGGCCACAGGCCCGTAGCCGTCGACCATCAGGGACGGCTCGGCCTCGTTCGTCCGGTGCGCCCAGAAGGCGATCATCGTCCCGGGTCGGGGCTTGAGCCCGGAGAAGGTGTTCACCGCGTAGAGGTCGCCCAGCCCGACCGAGACGAGCGCGCCCGACGTGTCGGCGATGAACTGGGCCACGGCCGCCATGAGGCCGCGCACGAGGCTCGCGTAGACGCGCGCCGAGACGCCGTCCGGTACGAGCATGGCTTTGTCCGCGATGGCGTTGAGCCCCGCGTTGGTGGACCAGTCGAAAGCGCTCATCGGGTCCTCAGGTCTTGATGGCCCAGGTCACCACGGCGCCCGGCGGCACGTTCGGGTGCGGGTCGCCCGAGCCGGCCGTGTCGATCACCAGCGTGTGCACGTGGTCCGGGGTCGGATCGATCGTGTGGATGTGGCCGCCGTCGAGCTGGATGCCGTGGCTGTGGGTGCCGCCCGGATCGGTCGCGAAGCTGTGCGCGTGGTTGCCGGTCGCGCCCGTCGTGAAGGTGTGCGAGTGCGGCCCGCTCTGGGTGGTCTGGCCGTTGCCCTGCGAGCCCAGATTGATGCCGGTGACGACCTGCGCGTTGTTCGGCGTCGCGGTGCTGACCAAGCCGTAGCCGTACTGGACGACGTGGGCGTGATCGCCGCTGATGTCGGTGGTGCCGGTGTGGGCGTGGTTCCCGGTCAGGTTCGTCGAGCCGGTGTGGTCGTGAGCCCCGTCGACATTGGTGCCGCCGTGGTTGTGCGTGCCGGCAGACTGGATGTTCGGCGCGAAGCGCCCGGCCGGCGACATGGTCGAGGTGTGCATGTGCCGCGGCATCTGCGTCGCCAGCATCGCCACTGTCTCGGCCCCGCCCAGCGTGCCGAGCGAGCCGACGAGGCCGCCGGCTGAGGTGAGCAGGTTCAACCCGCGGTTGGCGCCGAACAGGGAGCGCCCCCGCAGATCCGGCAGGTTGAAGGTCTGGAATCCGTCGCCGACGCCCCACAGGCTGCTGATCGTGGCGAACAGCGCGGCGTACGAGGCGCGCGAGACCGGACGGCCGTCGCAGATCTCCCAGCCGGAGGGGACGTTGGGGCCGCCGAACGCGGCGATCTTCCCGGCCGATTCCGTGGTTGGCGACAGGGTGCGGTAGACCTTCGCGTCGGGGTCATAGACCACCGACCAGACGACGTTCTGCCCGATGTCGCCGGGCCCGAACTGCGTCCCGTCCGAGCGCAGCCACGGCACCGCCGTGTTGCCGTCGGCGTTCAGCGTGCACGGGTTGAGGTTGGTCGTCGTGGTCCGGAACTTGAGCGTGTGCGCCTGGGACGCCGCTTTCGCCGACACGCCCTGCCGGGTGAGAACCGTGTAGGCGTCCGACCCGTAGGCCTGGTTCACACCCGAGTTGTCGAGCATCCAGAGCTTCATGGACGCCATCAGCGCGCGCATGGCGTCGTTGATGGTCTTGGCCGGCTGCCCCTCGTTGAAGATGATCGGGGGATCCGAGACGTCGTTGCCCGAGGGCGCCTCGTCCCAGTTGATGGCGCCGGGCATAGGGCCGTCCTTGAGTTAGCGGGTCTTGGCGCCGGGCAGCAGCGCGAAGAAGCGCTGCGCGTCGAAGCCGGGCGCCTGCCGGCGGGCCGGCTGCATCTGAGCCGCGGCAGGGGCGGGCGCCGCGGCGGCCTGCGCCACCGGGGAGGCGGCCGGCGCATCGGCGGCGGTGAGCGTCCGGAGCAGCGAGGCGACCTGGAGGGTGCGATCCGCCTCGGGCGACTGCATCGCGGCGCCGCCCGCCGGGGTCACCGAATTGGGCGTGCCGGACACGGTCGGACCAGCGAGGCCGAACGCGCCGTTGGGCGAGGCCGAGCCGGGCGAGAACGCGCCGCCGAGAAAGGCCGCGGCCTTCGCGCGGTGGCCGGCCATCTGGCTGTTGACCTTATCGGCGACGGTACCGGGCGTGCCGCCGTTCGCCGTGTCGCTCCGGTTGTATAGCCCGGGCGAGCCGGCGTTCACCGTGGAGTAGAGGTCGAGCATCCCCATGCCGGGCTTGAAGCCACGGTCGGTCAGGTAGCGCTCGACGGCCGGGAGCTGGTCGGCGAAGCTCTGGTCCTGGCTCGCGCCGTACTGCTGCTGTTCGGTCGGCCCGAACTGGATCAGGCCGATGTGCCGATTGCCCGAGCCGCCCCGGATCGAAGGGCTGAACCCGCTCTCGAACGACATCACGGTCGCAAGGTCGAGCGGGTCCGCGCCGATGCGCTGCGCGCTGGCGATCAGCGCGTCGCGGTCTGCGGCAGTCGGCATGTCGGGAGGTCCTGAAACGCAAAAGGCCCGCGCGATGGCGGGCCTTGCAGGGTCGGGCGCATGGCGCTCGCGACAGTGGCTGTTTCGGGCAGTTCGCCCGTCGGGTCAAGGGGTGGGCCGGGCGCTTGCGACAGCGACCCGGCCCCGTCATCCTCGGAGGTGCGAAGCTACCGATGGATGAGAAAGTTTATGCCGAAATCAGCGGGCGAACCAAGCCGCGCAAAATCCGCCAACACCCCACCCTACCCAGAGCGAAAGCGAGCAGCATCTAAAGCACTTCTCAAGCAACTGCCAAGCGATACCGAAATAAATAGCTTAGTTGCGCAGTACGACGACGATAACGACGCCTCCTTTGCAGTCAGAAGCTGCTCTTATGTCCACAAAATGCTGGAGCGATTAATCCGCTCAAAATGCCGCGCCCTAACGCCAGACGACGATGGATTCTTATTCGACGGCGGGAGAAACGGAATCATTGCCGGGTTCGCAAACCAACTAAGGGTTGCTTTTGCGTTCCAATATATAGATTTTACGGCCTACGACGACTTAATGTTGATGAACAGCATAAGGAACGCTTTTGCGCACAGTTTGCATCCCGCAACTTTTGAAACAAAACCAATTGCTGAAGACTGCAAAAAATTATTTATGTACGAGACCAGTATCTATCTGCGGCAAAATTGGGAGGAAAAGACTGGGAAGAAAGCTACCATATCACTTTCCAGAGCCGTCTACTCCAACAGTATATTTTTGTACTATCACGCGCTGTATTTCAATCTGCACGGCATGGATCCTGTCGGCTCGACGCCTGAGGATTTTGCTCGCCTAATGGAGGGCATTCCGAGAAGCAGCTACGAGAACCCGTGGACATCATAGCGAAGAATATCTCTTCGACGATTTCGCCATACGTCTCCATGTCGAGCCGGGCGCGTGCCAAGACTTCAACACCCGCCGCAACCATCTCGGGGGTGGGCGTAGGCGAGGGGCCGTTTGAGAGCGCTACGTCAGGCATGCCGCGTCATAACACAGATGCAAGGGGTATGGACTTTCCTTGCATCTGGCTCCCCTGCTACCCTCCCACCATGCCCCGCTGGCTCCAATTCGCCCTCCACGTTACGGCGTGCGTAGGCTTCGCGCTGGCCGTGTGGGCGATCATCTGACCCGTAGCACAATGCGGCGAGACTGTGGCGGCGGCGCCATAGCTGGAACGGCTTGCCATCGTGCTACCCTGCGGAGCGCGCTACACCACATCACCGTTCAAGGGTTCGAGTATGCCTCCTAAATCGTCATCGGTAGTTGAGGCGGAGCTCCGAGGCATGCGCGCGTTCCAGCCCGACGGACACAACCGACCAGCAAACCCCTACTCGTCCGATGCGCAGCCGGAAGAGCATGACGCTTGGGAAAAGGGTTACGACGAAGAGAGCCGGAAAGGCACAATGGCCGAAGACGAGGATTGATGCCCCGCTGGCTCCAGATCCTGCTCGCGATCGTCCTGTTCGTCGGCATCATGCTCGCCGTGCGAGCGGTGCTGACAGCTGGGCTACACGCCACGATTCCAGGGTTCACCGCGTGGATGGACGAGACCGTGGGCCACACTGCACACGGCGTCCTCCTGACCGGTTTCCTCGTCCTGTGCGGGGCCTTTGGCTTTTGGCCCCGCGACAGGGCCGGTCGGATGAAGCGGCTTCTACCGCGCCGCCGCTGACTGCCTGAGCGGACCGGATCCGCCATTCGCGAGCGTCAGGAGCCGATGGGTGAACAGCTCCGCGTTCTTGCTGCCCGGCGCCGACTTCGCCAGCGCCCGGAGATCCGGCACCGCCTGCGGATCGGTGAAGATGCGGGCGATGGCCGCGTTGTTCAGATCCCGGGATCGATCGCCGAGGGCGTTGGCAGCAGCTCTGCGGACGCCGACCAGGCCGCCGGCCGCCGCGCCGAGCGGCCCCGCGGCCGTTCCGCCCGCCGCCGCGCCGGTCACGGCATCCGAGATCGCCGCCGCCACCGGGGTCCCGTTCTTGAGACGCTCCTGGATCGCGGCGTTGAAGGCCGTGTCGCTGCCCTTATTCGGGCGATAGCCGGTCGCCTCCAGGGTGGTGAGCAGCTTGTCGAGCGCGGCCCACCGGGTCTCGCCCTCAGGCAGGGCGCGCATCACGGCTTCGAGGTTGTGCCGCTGCTGGGCGTTACCCCGGATCGCGGACGCGAAGCCCGCGCCGCCGTACTGCGAGGCGAGGCCCTTGGTCTGCTGCGTCGCTTCGTTGAACACGGTCTCGAGGTAGGTCCGCGACAGCTCGCGCGCCTGCTGCGGGCGATTGGCCGCCAGCGCTTGCATGGCGGCGGCCACCTCGGTGTGGCTGCCGGGCGCCGGGTTCGGGTTGAACAGCGTCCGCACGGCGTTGCCGACATCGGGTGACCGCGCGAGCTGGCCGAGCGGCGAGGCCTCGACCCGCGCGAGGCCTTCGCGAGCCAGCACGATGTTCGAGAGACGATCGCGAGCGCCCGGGAGCTGATCCAGGACGTCGGCATGCTTGCGCATCGCGGTGCGCATCGCCTCAGCGGACAGGTTGCCCTCGGCGCCGGCCGCACGGTCCAGGATCTGGGTCGTCACATACCGCTCCAGGGCCTCGCGCGAGAGAGGCGCAGGCTGCGCGAGCAACTCGCGGGCGGCGGTCGCGCCCGTGAAGGTGCCGGGCACCTGTTCGGCCGGCATCCGGAACGGGCCGTCGCCGGCCGGTGTCTCGAACCGATCCGTGGCGCGCCCGAGCGGCGCGTTCGGCTGGGTGTAGGGCTCAAGCGGCACGGAATGGCGTGCGAACACCTCGTCGGCCGCCGCCACCTCGGGCACTTCCTTGAGCCCACGGTCGATGCCCTGACGCGCGATCGTCAGGTCGCGGACCTTCGTACCGTCCCCGTTCTCGATCGCGGTCCGAACGTCCTGGTCGAGCCGCTCGCGGGCGCGGAGATTGCCCGCCACGGTCATGTCGATCTGTCCGTCCGGATTCGCCCCCTCGAACAGGTTGCGGCGCGCGGCCTGTAGGCCAGAGCGCACATCCCCCTTCGCCGTCTGCAACAGTCCGTCGATCGCGGCGATGCCAGGTTGCGGGTTCACCTGCCCGAACCGCACATCCGGGATCTGCTCCTGGATGGTCGTCGACCTCACGAGCGGCGTTGGCGGCTCGCGCATCGCACCGACGACGGCCTCGTAGGCGTCGAGCGGGTCGGCGTGCTGGCCGCGCACCAGCGAACCGATCACGCGTTCGCGGACGTCAGGATGCAGGGTGTTCGCGTCGATGCCGACCTTGCCGAGATCCTCGCGGAGTCGGCTGTTCGCCAGCGACACCGCCTGGCTGTAATCATCGGCGAGCTGGCCCGCGGTCGGCGCGCCGCCCACGCCCCGGGCCGTGCCGAGCGGGTACGAGGGGAAGCCGCGCTGCTCGTTCTGGAGCTTGCGCAGGAGCTCGGACGAGATGTCCCGCGCCATGCCGCCGTCGGCGTCGGGCCGGAAGTACCCCTCCTCGATCAGCCGCTCGCGCCAGAAGTCGTCGATCCCCTTGCCGGTCGGGCGGGCGACGTTGCCGTGGCCCGGGATGTTGAAGCGCTGGAGATCCGTCGCCGCGGCGTCGCCGTCGAGGCGGATGCCGCCGTTGCGCGCGATGAAGCGCGCGAGGCTCTCCGGCCCGGCTGCGGCGGCCTCGGCCTCCGGACGCACGAAGGCCTCCATCGGGCGCGGCGCCGCGTCGGTGAACTGCGGGCGCGAGTAGGCCTGCGGGGTCACAATGGGGTCGCCCGGGCGCTCGACGGTGATCATCCGCTCGATGCCGGCGCGCTCCGGAGCGTTACGCGCGGCCTCGTACAACGGGTCGCTCGCCGTCTTCCGCGTCGCCTCAAGGCCGCCGCGGATCCCGGAGAGCTCGCCCTGGATCGTCTGGCCTGCCTGCTCGGGCGTCACCCGCGGTCCGGCAGCCGTGCGCGCCGCCGAGAAAGCCATCCCCTCCGGAGTCTGCGAGACGCCGGCGCGGGCGGCTTCTTGGATCTGAGGGCCGAGTGTGGAGGGCGCCTCCGGGATCGGGGCGAGACGCTCGAAGGCCTCACGACCCACGTTGTCAATCGCGGCCGGGCGTGCCGCATAGAACTCGTTCATGACGCGGCCGCCATCGCCGCCGGAATTGGCCACTACCCGCGCGAGCTGCGACGCGCGCACCGCGCGGCCGCCGGTCGCGGCGTTCAGCGCCTCGTCGAGGGACAGCGGCACGCCGCCGCCAGGGAGATCCCGCGCCTGCCGGATCAGATGCTGCGCGGCTTCCAGGTCCTTCTCGTCGAGACCTTCCAGCGCCTCGCGCACGACACCCTGGCCGCGACCGCCACCGGTGACGGCAGAAACCACCTTGCCGGCGAGACGGCCAGCCGCAGGGCCAGCCGCGCCGAGACCCGCGCCGAGACCTGCCCCGAACTCAATGGCGCCGACATCACCCCCCGAACGGACGGCCGCATCGGCACCGCCCAGCGCTGCACCGGAGAAGCCAGATGCCACCATTCGGGCCGGCAGAGCGGCGCCAGAGGCGCCGAACGCAGCCGGAGCAGCGGCGACCAGAGGCGCCGAGCCGAGCACGCCGCCGAGGATTTCACCGGCACCGCTGGCATAGGGGTGCTCGGACGCGGTCCGCTGCCCGAAGTCCTCGACCGCCTTCAGCTCGTCGCTGTACCGGCTGTCGTTCTTCAGCGCGCGGACACCCGCCGCCACCCGGTTCAGCCCGCCGAGCAGGTACGGGCCGACAACGGGAACGCCGTCGACCAGCCCGCGGCCGATCGCGGCAGTGGCATCGCCGGGCAAGCCGGCCGCCGGGGCATCGTCCTCGACGAGCGTGCCCGAGAACCGCGGACCGGCCGGGGCCGGCGCCGCATCATCCTCGACGAGCGTGCCGCTGAAGCGGGGTCCGGCCATGGATCAGTTCTTCCGGTAGCGGCGGCCGTCGGCAGGATCGACGTACATCGCCCCCTTCGGCAGAGCATCGAAATCGGCCTGGGAGCGCGGGGCAGCGATGCCGCCGGGACCATTCGCTCCGGTGGCGCCGTCGGACCGCTGCGTCGCCGATGCCTGCGCGGCCGGGAACAGCGGGTTGGCCGCAGCGTACTCCTCGAGCTTCTGGTCGAAGCCGGAATCAAGACGGCCGCCGTTCGCCGCGGCGTAGTCCCGACCGAGCTTCGCCACCGCCTGCTGCCGCTGCGCCAGCGAGCGGGCGATCGCGATGAGTTCGAGATTGCCGGCCTGGCTCTGGGCCAGGGTCGGCGCGGTGCGGCCGATATAGTCGCGGTCGGTATTCGAGATGCCGGGGCCGAGCGAGCCGCCGAGACCATCGAGCACGACCTTGTTGGAGAGGGCGTCGAACACCTCGGTGGGCTTGGTGTAGTTCGCGTCCTTCACGCCCATGGCGACGAGGAACTGGTTCGCCCGCTTCACCGTCTCGGCGCCCGTGCCGGAGTAGAAGTTCGGGCTGCGGGCGGCCTGCTCCATGAGGGCGAGGCTGTTGAGGGTGTTGCCGGCGTTCCGCCCCTTTGTGGCGAGGTCGACCTGATAGTCGCCGTACGCCTTGCCCACGGTCGCGTCCTGCGCCTTCTCCGCCCCCATGTTGATCGTGGTCCCGGTCGCGTTGATGGGGCTGATCTTGCCGTTGGCGTCCTTCTGGTAGGAGCCGGCGGGCAGGCCGAGCGCCACCCGGTCGGCCTCCGCGAGCGGGGTGACCGTCTTGTCGTCGTCCGCCTTCAGCGCGACCGTCGCCTGCCCGGTGCGGGCGTTCTGGTTCCAGATGTTCCCCTTGTCGTCCGTGTACTGCTTGTACAGCTCCGACGGCGGCAGGACGCCCTTGAACAGCTCGTTCATGAAGGTCGAGTTGCCGCCGAGGGTCAGAGCATGCTCCGGGCTGATGCCGGGGATCTTGCTCGTGACGTACTGCGCGTTGCCGGCGAGCTGGCGCTGCTCCTGCGTGTCCTTCCGGACCTTCAGGCCGAACTCGGCCCGGGCGAGGTCGGAGGCGGCGCGCTTCCCTTCGTTGTCCTGGTAGGCCTTCAGCCCGGCTGCCGCCCCGCGCCCGAAGCCGGGCGTCGACATGAGCCCGATCCCAAGCGAGGTCAGCAGGTCGCCGCCGCCGTTCGCGTTGAGATTTCGCAGTCCGTCGCCGATCCGGTCGAGGAACGACGGCTCCGCTGCGGGAGAGGTCGGCGCGGTCGCAGCAGGGGCAGTCGTCGACCCGGTCGTCACTGGAACGGTGGGCGCCGGCAGACTGCCAAAACTCAGCGGGCGCGCGGGCCCGGCGGCGGCCGGCGCCTCATCATCACCACGCGGCGCGGGCGGCGCGCTGACCGGCAGAGCGGGCGCGCGCGAACCGACGAGGCTCGGCAGCGGCGACCGCTCCGGCTCCGCGGCGACGGGCGCCGACATCTGCGGCGGCAGGGCGCCGAACATGCGCAGCGGCGTGCGCGCCGGCGCCTCGGGCTCGGCCGACGGCGCCGCCGCGGCGACCTGCGGCTGCATCGTCGGGGCGGTCGGGGGCACGAAGCCGGTGAAGCCCGGCGGGATCGCCGCCGGGACGTCGTCGGCCGAGACTTCGACCTGCGGCCGCGCCTGCTGCATCAGGCGGGCGATGTCGGCCGGGGAGAGGGCGCCGAACGGCGTGAGACCTGCGGACACGACGCGCTCCTACTTGCCCATGAACTTCGAGGCGGTCCCGGCGATGGCCAAACCGCCGCCGAGCAGCTGCTGGAGCACGCCCGGCTGCGGGATCTTCTGCACCGACGTGCCGCTCGAGGAGCCGCCGAGACCGGCGATCGGATTGACCAGGCCGGAGTAGAGCCCGAGCTGCTTCCAGGGAGACGCCTGCTGCTCGTCGAAGACCTGCTGGGCCGTGTCGAGCTGCTGCTGGCGGTCCGCGTCGAGGGCGGCACCGACACCGGCCAGGGTCAGCCCGGGGCGCTGGAGGTTGTCGATGTTCGTCCCGACCATGCCGAGACCCTGGAGCGCGGCGGCACGGTCCGACTGCGCGGCCGACAGCTTGAGGCTCGACTTCGACATCTCGTTCTGGATGTTCTGATTATCCAGACCGGCCAGCGCGGTCGCGCCGCCGAGCGCCGTCGTGTTCGTGTCGTTGTAGAGCCCGGCACCGGACAGCGCGAGGCCGGCGTTGACCTGCTCGGCGTTGTTGATCGACCCGTAGAGACCCTGCTGAAGGCTGGTGCGGGCGTTGCGCGAGCTGTCGATCGCCGTCGCCGCCTGCATCTGCCGGGTGCGCTCGTTGTCGTAGTCCGTGTAGCGCGCCTGCGTGCCGATCGCGCCGAGGGAATCGGCGATGGTCGCGGCGTACCGGCCCGAGCCGCTGCGGCCGGCCGCACCCATCTGCTGGGCGATCTTCGAGGCCGCCTCGCCCTGGCTCCGGCCAATAACCGCGTCGAGGTACGGGTTCGCGCCGCCCAGGAACTTGCCGTCGGCGGCATCCTGCAGCGACTTCTCCGTCTGGGTCTGGCCGGACAGGGTGCCGAGCAGACCGGTGTAGCCGTCGGTCGACAGGTTATAGTCGCCCCGGGTGAGCGCCCGCGCCGTCGAGTAGGCGAGGTTGTTCGGGTCGGCCATCTGGTCGGCCAGCGACGAGACCCGGGACGTGTCGATCTTCCCGATGCTGTCGAGGCCGGAGAGCGCCGACTGGATGCCCGAGGTCGTTCCGCCGTTCTGGAGCAGGCCGGTCAGGTAGCTGTCGCCGGCCTTGGCCGCGCCCTGGCCCGCGCTGGCGCTGCCCGCGATGCTGTCGAGCGCCGCGAGCGAGGTGTCCCCGAGCCCGGCATAGCGCTGGCCGCCGTAGACCTGCGAGCCGACGCCCGAGTTGTACGCGGCCGTCGCGCCGGAGAGCACGCCCTGGAGCGCGGGCTGCGCCGGCGCCCACGGGTCGTTGTTCTGCTGCTGGACCGTGGTCTGGGTCTTGGTACCGCCGCCCATGTCAGGCCCCGATGCGCTTCGTGAAGTGGTGGCCGAGCTCGCAGGGCGCGGCGGTGTAATCCGGCAGCACGCGGGCCCAGCCGCGGCGGCCGACGAACTCGACGGTGGTGCAGCCCAGCCGCGCCGCGCCGCGCTCGACGGCGGCGATGACGGCGCCCCACGGGCCCGCCGCGCGGCCGCCGAGGGACAGCACCCAACAGGACAGCCGGCCGCCGGGGTGCTGGCGGACCTGCGTCACGCCCGCCGCCACGAACCGGTCGCCCTCGAAGATCCCGACGAGCTGCGCCTGTCCGGCCGCGCAGGACGCGAGCAGGCCGGCCACGGTCAGGTC
Source organism: Methylobacterium sp. Leaf361 (assembly GCF_001424445.1). Lineage (NCBI taxonomy): Bacteria > Pseudomonadati > Pseudomonadota > Alphaproteobacteria > Hyphomicrobiales > Methylobacteriaceae > Methylobacterium > Methylobacterium sp. Leaf361. The sequence goes on from NZ_LMPY01000012.1 coordinate 18,114, forward strand.
GCAGCGGGGCAGGGCGCAGGCGGCGCCCAGGCATGCCTCGACGCGCTCGGCGAGGTCAGGCGCGAGCGGCATCGACAGAGGCTGGAGGCGCATCAGGCCCGGCGCATCTCGAAGCGGAAGGTTCGGTCGGTCGCCGAGTTGAAATCGTGCCCGACCGTGAAGCTGCCGCGGTCGGCCGAGACCAGCCACACCGTCGCCTTCGACGCGGATTCCGTGACCGGGACCCAGCGCGGCAGGGCGCCCACGCTGCAGTTCTCGCAGGGCACCTTCGTGCGCGAGACGCCGTTGGCCAGGGTGAAGGTGTCCGCCGAGATCGCGTTGGTGGCGCCGCGCGCGAGGTCATCGATCGCGCGGCTGAAGAGGGACAGGTCCTTCTCGTTCCGGCCGGGGACGTTCATCGCGAACCCTCCGCCGTCGCATCCGGCTCGATCGCCGAGACGTAGGACCAAGTCGTGCCGGCCGGGATCCGCACGCGGGCGCGGTGATAGCGGCCCGAGGCGCGGGTCGGCGCGATGCGCTCCACCGTCGGCGCGGTCTCCGGCAGCCAGCGCGGCGGCGCGGACGCGGCGAGGCTCTCGCGCACGCCGACGGCCACCCGCCAGTCGTCGGCATCCGTGTCCACGCGGGCCCCGCGCAGGAACGCCCGGTTCGGCCGTGCCAGCATGGCGTCGGGCGTCTGCACCACCGCTTCGAGGGCGGGCCCGTCGAGCACGGCGAGCCGGTTGTCGGTCGTCATGACCGCCAGCAGCGTCGCGCCGCCCTGGTACATCGGGTCATCGAGCGAGGGCTGGGCCGGGTCGTCGATCGAGCCTTCGATGCTGTCGATCGACACGTCAGGCGTCGCCGCCGACATGCCGAAGCGGAGCGGGGTGGCCAGGAACGACCAGCGGTCGAGGAGCCAGTCGTACAGCAGCGCCTCGCCCAGCAGGGACGGGTCTGCCGCGTCGGTGCCGGCGAGCCGGTAGGCGAACAGGATCCGCTCGCCGGTCGGGTCGCGGAACGCCACCGTCATGCCGACGCGCTCCGGATCGACTCGCCCCTGGAAGAACCGGTTCACGCGCTCGGCGCCGATCGGCGTGGACGGCCCGCCGCCGATCACCAGGGCATAGAAGCCGTCGCGGTCGAGGAAGAAGATGCGCGGCCCGACCTTGGCGATGCACCAGGGCGCCACCGCGCCGCGGTTCTCCTCCAGCACCGAGCAGTCGAACACGTTCCCGGAATCCGGGCTCAGCGTCATGCGCCGGATCGCCCGCTCCTGGAAGATCACGCCATACTCGCCGCCCGCGAAGCCGGTGATGGCGCCGCCGTCGGGGAGCTGCTGCTCGTCGCCGGTCTGGTCGAGCTGCCCGAGCGGCCACTGCTCGATGTTGCCGCTGTTCGACCACCGCACCGTCTGCGGCGTGTCGGGCAGGCCGGCCAGCACGAGGAAGTCGCCGACGACGCCCATGTGCCGGGCCCGGGGCGGCTTGCCGCCGAGGTCCGCGAACGGCTGCGTCCCGGCCTGGAGCACGTCGATCGTCGCCTTCTGCACCGGGGTGCCGGCCGAGCAGGCGAGCAGCAAGGTGCCGTAGACGACGAAGGACCAGTAGTCCCCCGGCGGCACGCTGTAGGAGGTGCTCGGGTTCGTCACCTCGTGCCACGCCTGATCCGTCGTCTTGTAGACGAACAGGCCCTTCGACGTGCCGGCCACGTAGATCGGGAAATTGTAGGTCGGCGAGAACACCGCGATCGCCCCGCGGCACTCCGCCGGCAGGGCGAGCGACAGCGGCACTGGCGCCAGGACCGGGCCATACCCATCCGAGCGCGGCACCACGTTCGTCGCCACCGCTGAGACCGAGGCATCGACCGAGGCCCTGTCGGGCGCGAACGGCGCCAGCTTGATCGGGTCCATGCTACTCGGGCCGCGCCACGGCCTGCGTCGAGGCCTGGATCTCGGCCGGGCGGCCGGTGCGCTTGGCGACCTTCGCCGTGTCGGCCTTGATCCCGAGCGCGGCCAGGACCTGGAGCATCAGGCCGGTGTGCGCCTGGACCGCGGCCGGATCCTTCTGGAACAGGTAGGCCTCCGCCAGGACGGCATAGAGGTAGGCGTCCGGCGCCTTGGCCAGCAGCCAGTTCTTCGGCGCGTCGGAGGTCAGCGGCGGGATCCCGGCGTAATAGGCCAGGGTCACCACGCCGGGCTTCTCCGGCACCATGCGCACCTTGCCGGCGCGGATCGTGAAGTACTGCGGGTCGCCGCCCGGGCGGTGCCGGAACCGCGCCTCGGGGCTGTCGGCCTCCGCGAAGGTCGGGCGCGCCGTCCTGCCCGAGCCGGCCCAGGACACCGCCAGCCACTCGATGAAGTCGGCCGGCAGGGGCATCACGGCGACCGGCGCCGCGGCGGTGCCGAGGCTCACCTCCGCCTCCATCTCGCGCGCGCGCAGGATCGCGTTGAAGTGGCTCTCGGCCAGCGCGATGAAGCCCGGCAACGCGTCCGCGAGGTCGGGGCGGGCGATGTAGTCCAGGACGGCGGCCTTGAGGCTCGCCAGATCGGTGATCGGTGCGGCCACGGCTGCCTCAGAGATAGTAGGCCTGCACCTGGTCGGTGGAGGCGATGACGTTGGAGCGCCCGCGCAGGGCGTTCAGCTCCTCGGCGACGATCAGGTCCTGATCCTTCGCCATCACGGGGCTGCGCAGGACATTGCGGGCAAGGTGCCGCTTCGCCCAGGCCGCGATCAGGCTGGAGGCCTCGTCGGTCCAGGCGTTCGCCTCGTCGGGGCCCGGCGCCGGCAGCCGGACATGCGCCATGATCCGCACCGTCCAGGCGTCCGAGGGCATCGGCCACAGCCGCAGCGAGCGCTCGAAATACGAGTAGGCGCAGGGCCTCGACTGGCTGGTGGGCTCGTCGCCCTTCTCGATCCAGGCCTCATCGACACGCTGCAGGACGGTCGGGGTCTCGCCGTCGAGCATGACGACGCTGTCGATCGCCATCAGGTCGGGGATCGCGCCCGCATCGCCGGCCGAATAGACGTCCGACCCGGCGATGGTCTGGAACGTCACATAGCCCTCGTTGAAGAAGAACCGGTCCGGCTGGAAGAACCGGATTGCCCGGTCAACGGCGGTCGCGATCTGCGGGCCGAGGTCCGCGCGCTCGATGTCGTCCGCGATCTCCGCGTACAGATCGGCGAGCGTCGGCCGCCCGTCCTGTGTCGGCATCGGGCACCGTCTCCGTCTTCGAGGGCGACGGCGGGGCGCTGGGCTCCGCCGCCAGGACCGCCGCGCCGAGGTGCAGCAGCATCCACGCCGACATCAGGCGTCGTTGTCGGGGGTGTAGTGGACCACGATCGTGGCCACGCCCGCGGCTGGGGCGCCGGCGATGGTGCCGTAGACCGGGGTATCGGCGGCGAGGCGGCCCTTCAGGGTCGCGGTGTCGACGCGCTTCACGCCGGCCGCGGTGACGGCGGTGTCGGCCGCGGCGGCGAGGTCGTTGCCGCCGGCGGAGGTGCCGAGCGTGAGGGAGGCGCCGGCCGTGAAGGCGGTCTCCACCAGCACGAGCAGCGAGGTGATGAGCGCGCCGGCCGGCAGGGACGCCGGCATGACGAAGGCGCCGTTGGCGAAGTTCACGGTCTTGCGGATGGTGTGCGAGACCTGCTCGCGCAGCTCGCGCGCGGGCGGCTGCACCGGGATGACGTTGGTGGGCACGGTGGCCTCCGGGTTCGGGACAGGCAGGGAGAGGCGACGGGCCGGAGCGCGAGGCCCCGGCCCGGGTCAGCCGTCAGGCTGGATCAGCGGCCGATCAGGCGTCGACGGGCTTGGCGTAGGTCGGGATCACGATCGTGCCGAAGTCGTCGCCGTTGAAGGTCGTCTTCTTCATGCCCCAGATCGCCCAGGCCGAGACCTCGAGGTTCCGCTTGTGGTCGAGCAGCTCCTCGTTCCAGCGGTACCGGGTGTCGCCGCCGGCCTTGCCGTAGGCGATGGTCGCCGCCTGGGCGCCGAGCAGCACCGCGCGCCGGGTGAGCGGCACGGCGGACATGCCGTCGGGCGAGACGCCCGCTGTGACGTCCTGCGCCTCGCGGAGCACGACGCCGTTGTACTCGCCGAGCGCGCCCGAGAAGATCGGGCTCTTGCTCGACTGCATGCCGGCCATCGCGGCCTTCTGGATGTCGAGCCACTGGCCGGCGCCGGTGTTGGTGCGCAGCGACGTGACCTGCTCGGAGGCGAGGTAGAGCACGTAGAGCTTGCGCCCGCCGACCACGACCGGGCGGATCATGACCTTGCGGTTCTTGCCGCCGGTCTTGGCGAGCTCGACCGCCTTGTCGATCAGGTCGAGGGTGAAGCCGTCCGCGTTGGTCAGGGCGGCGTCGTCGGCCCGGCCGTTCGGGCGGAAGATGCGGCCCGCCGTCGCCGCGGTGACGACGTTGTTGGCGGTGAACTTCTTGGCGCCGTTGAGCTGGTTGGCCGGGGTGAAGCCGCAGACGTGGTTGAAGAAGCAGACCGTGCGGCGGGTCTGGAACCAGTCGGCGATGCCGGCGCGGGCGGTCTCGCGCAGGTTGAACGGCACGCGCTGCTGGTCGATCGTGTTCTCCGACTTCACGCCGACGACCTCGCCGAGCTCGTCGATGGTGACCTTGTCGGAGTTGACGCCGATCTGCTCGCCGTTGCCCTCGGCGACGTCGGACGAGGAGAAGCCCGGGCCGCGGAGCTGCATGCGCAGGCCGAAGGTGACCTGGTCGCCGTTGCCCTTCTTGGTCTCGGTCTTCTCCTGGATCACGGCGTCGTCGCCGGTGCCGATCAAGGGATCGATGTCGATGGACTTGTTGGCCTCGGCCGCGAGCTTCTTGCTCCACAGCTTGACGGCCATCGGGTCATTCTGCCCGAACGCGGTGTAGGACATGGGGGTGCCTCTGGAGGCTGGATTCCGTGGGGGGAGGGTTCGTGCGGGCCGTGCGTCGGCGCGCGGACGGAAGCCGGGCCCCAGAGTGACCGTTGGGGACGGGGTCGGACGGGCGCCGTGCGTGGCGCGGACGAAGGCACTGACGCGGCCGGGCGGATCCTATGCGGGGATCAGACGAACGACCGGACACGCGCGTGCGCCCCGCCTTGCAGCGGGGTGCGGCACGGGGCCGGACGGAACTCGGGAATGCGCGGAGACGGGGCAGGGCCCGCACGTCTCGCGACGGATAGTCCTTTGAGCGGGTTCGCCCGTCGGGTCAACTGGCAAATTGAGCCGGGCAGGAAGCGGACCAGCTCACCGATCCTCGAACGTTGCGGATTGGATTCGCCTCCACGCCAAAGCCGACAGAGAGAAGATTTGAAGACGCAGTCGTAGCTCGGGACGAAGCGGGCACTCCGTCTCCAACCCAATCAAGCTCTCGCTGGCAGGGCTTTCAACGATCCTAGACCGGACGTGCGCGCGGACGCTGGCCAAAACCTATCACAAATCCGAATTTGCAGGAGCGGCTTGGTTCGTCGAGGCGCTTGCCATCGCAATAGGCTGGGACTGAGATGCAAGTCACATTCATGACAATTGGAGGATCTTAAAACTCAAAAAAATGAGATGTCGTGAATTCACGCCTCGCTATTGCAGTCACGAGCACACATTAAATCGATATTAACTGATCTATGATTTATTAAGGCATCCTGTGCAATTGACAGTTGTAGGCCGTGATGCTGCTGAGCCGCTCTGATAGCCAGACCAAGTTGACTGCGCTGGACAGCGCGCATGCTCTGATCGAGTTTGACCTCGCGGGCAAAGTCATTTCTGCCAACAGCAACTTTCTGGCGCTTCTCGGATATGAAATAGATGAGATCCGCGGGAAGCATCACTCCCTATTCGTGGATCCCACCGAGCGCGAAAGCCCAGCATACAAGGAGTTCTGGGCGGCGTTGCGCCGAGGTGAGCATCAGGTCGCCGAGTACAAGCGAGTCGGCAAAGGCGGTCGCGAGGTGTGGATCCAAGGAAGTTACAGTCCGCTCATCGGCCGTAACGGCAAGCCGTACGGTGTGTTCAAATGCGCCACCGACGTCACTGCGCAAACGCTGCGAAACGCGGATTTCGAGGGCAAGATGAATGCCCTCGACCGCTCGCAGGGTATTATCGAATTCGACCTCGACGGAATGGTCATCACCGCCAACGCCAACTTCCTCGCGGTGGTTGGCTACAGCCTCGACGAGGTGAAGAGTAAGCACCACTCGATGTTCGTCGATGCAGCAGAGCGCGACGGTGCAGCCTATCGCACTTTCTGGGAAACGCTGAAGCGCGGTGAGTTCCAACAAGCCGAGTACAAGCGCATCGGCAAGGGCGGTAGAGAGGTCTGGATCCAGGCCACCTACAATCCGGTTCGTGATGCTGCGGGCCGCCTCGTGAAGGTGGTGAAGTTCGCCACCGACATCACTGAGGCGGTTGCCGACCGACTGCGGCGGGCGGAACTGCATCGGGGCGTCGACCGCGACCTGGATGGTATTGCCATCGCGCTATCCCAGGCATCGCAACAGGCGGTCGGCGCAGCAAGCGCCGCTGAAGAGGCCTCTGGTAACACGCAGAGCGTGGCTGCCGGATCAGAGGAGCTGGCCGCGTCGGTTGGCGAGATCAGCGCCCAGGTGAACCGTGCGTTGCAGGTGACTGGTCGGGCGGTCGAGCAGGCGGTTGCAACCTCGACAGTCGTTGCTGGACTAGCCTCCACCGCGCAGCGCATCGGGGAGGTGGTCGAGATGATCAAGACGATCGCCGGCCAGACCAACCTGCTGGCGCTTAACGCGACCATCGAGGCTGCCCGGGCCGGTGAAGCGGGCAAGGGTTTCGCGGTGGTGGCCTCCGAGGTGAAGTCCCTCGCAACGCAGACCGCCAAGGCGACCGAGAGCATCAGCAGTCAGATCGCGCAGACTCAGGCCGCGGCGAACCAAGCCGCCACTGCCATCTCCGGCATCGGGCAGACGATCGGCGAGGTCAACGAGATCTCCTCGGCCATCTCGACAGCCGTGGAACAGCAGGCTGCCGTCGCCCAGGAGATGTCGGCGAACATGCAGGCTATGACTCAAGCCGTGGGAGAGATCAGCCGCAACGTCAGCATGATTGCTGGCTCGACCCAGGAAATCGATGCCTCCACGCGGCTTGTGCGCGGTGCATCGCGAGCCATGGTAGCTTAGGCGCCAGATCCCGCCATGTCTGCATTGGCCCTTTGACTGGTCGATTGCAGACTGTGTCTACCCGCCGTTGCACTCCTTCTGCGGACGAGCAACGGGTCGCGAGCGGCCTAAGTCAGAGAATGCCGTGCGTCGGATCGCAATCACCGACGCAGTCCATTCAAGTCAGCCGCCCATGAGAGCTCGAACCCGGGCCGGGTTCGAAGTCATCAGCCTCTCGAAGTCCGCCTCCGACATGCTGGACAGCGTCTCCAGCGTGATCTCGCCGGCCGGCTGGCCACCGGCGGCCGAGAGCGAGCGACCCGGGCCCGCCTGACCTGCGGCGGCGCGCGCGGCCTTGTCGGCAGCGCTCTCCTGCGGGGCGGCGGCCGGGGCCGGGGCGGGCTCCGGAGCCTTCGGGGCGAACCCGCGGCTCTTGGCGAGCGCCGCGATCATGGCGGAGGGCGAGGTACCCCGCTGGCGGGCCGTCTGGGCGAGGTTGAACTCCTCCTCGCGCACGGCCTCGATCGCGGCCTTCTGGTCCATGCCGAACAGGGTCAGCTCGGCTACGCGGCCGGCGAACAGGTGCTCGTAGGCGTCCGCGACCGACGCGTCGGCCTGGATCGCGGTCCGGAGGTCCTGCTGGTAGAACCCGATCACCTCGTTCCGTTCGTCGTTGGCGCGGCGGGTCTCCTCGGCCTTCTTCTGGCTCTCGGTGAGCTGGGTCTGGCCGGTGCGCAGCGCCTCGATCTGCTGCTCCAGGTGCTTCGCATAGCCGAAGATGTCCTCGGCCGGGTCCGGCACCTTCACCGGCTCTGAGGCGGGCTGGGCAGGCGTCGCCGGACGCTGCATCGCCTCGGACAGGATCCGGAGTCGCTCGTCGCCGCGGGCGAACCGCTCGCGCAGCTCGTCGCGCTCCTTCTCGACCGCCTTCCGACGCTCACGCTCCTCGTGCAGGGCACCGTGCGGGACGAATTTGCCCTTCTCGTCGCGCGGCTGGGCCTCCGGGGCACCCTCAGGCTTCGCGCCTTCCTCATCGGGCTCGGCCGCGGGCGGCTCGGCAGCGGCCGGGGCGGGCTCGGCGGCCGGCGGGGTCAGGCCGTCGGAGGCGGCCGTCTCGCCGCCGCGCTCGTAGGCCTCGAAGGCAGCCTGCTCCTCGGGCGTGAAGGCGTCTTCGCCGCCGCCGATGGCGAGGTCGTTGTCGGTCATGTGGTCCTCGTGACGTGAAGGGGACGAAAGCCGGCGTGCGCCGCCGGCGGGCGTAAGGGGTCAGGCGGCGGCTTCCGCGGCCTGGGCTGCGGCCTCGGGTGCCGTCAGGAGCTCGGCGAGCTGCACGGCGGCCGAGGCGTGATCCTGGTGGGTGAGCGCCTGCTCGCGCCCGGCCTTGGCGTTCTTCAGGTTCGCCCCGGCTGTCATGTCCTGGATCTTGGCGACCGCCGACTGCACGGCGAGCGCCTTCTGCTGCTCCTGCTCCGGCGTGTCGGCCGTCTGGGCGAGCAGGTCGCGCATCTTGGCCACGAACGAGGCCGGGAACGGCGAGTAGGGCAGGATCTCGAGCAGGACCTGCGGCGTGATCATGCCCTTGATGATCGGCAGGACCGAGGTGAAGGTCTGCCACACGATCTGCTGCTGGTTCGGCGAGGCCGGGGCGTCGTCGATCACCACGTCGAAGTCGCCCATCGTCCGGTCGCGGATGAGCGGCACAACCTTGGCACCCTCGTCGCCCACGATCCGGATCAGGCGGCCGTCCGAGAGGTACGTCTGGATGAAGAACAGGCGCACCCGGCCGATGTGCTTCCGGGCCCGGCGCAGGGAGTCGAACAGCGTCGCCAGGATCGTCATGGCGGCTTGCTTGCGCTGGTACTCCAGCACGCCGGCTTGGTCGTTCTGCTTCTGGCCGAGCAGCTCGAGGTTCACGCCCGACGTGTCGCGGATGGAGCCGATCGCGAACTCCATGAGCTGCCAGTGCCCCGAAGGCAGGACCGGGAGCGGCTTCTCCTTCATGCGGGCCGACTGCAGCGTGCCGTCGGAGACCCACGACACCGCGCCGGGCTTGGCGATGCTGGCCTCGAAGGCGCGCTGGTCGGGGACCGCGCCCTTCTCCATGATCCAGCCGCCCTTGGACTGGCGGTTGAGCATGTCGAGGGTCTGGGACAGCCACTTGTTGGCGAAGCGCTGCGGGTCGCGCATCGGCCGCACGATGCCGAACCATGTGCCCTTGTTGTGGTCGCGGTCGCCGGTCAGGCAGGCGTAGGAGAACTGGTCGCCGGCCGGGGCCGGGCCCTCCTCCAGCACCACGGCGCCGAGGAAGGCGCGGCGGTAGACCCGCTTCATCCGGTGGAACACCTTCACCGGCATGCCGAGCATCTCGGCGCGGCGCTCGAGAACGGCGGCCTGCTCCGGCGGCATCTCCTGCGACTCGCCGGTCGTGGGGTCGATCACCACCGCGACGCGGGCCCGCTCCCACCACTGGCACTCGACGATCGTCACGCGCGAGGACGAGGCGTCGGCATCCTGGCCCGGCCGGTCGGTGCGACGTTCGCCGGGCTGGATCTCGCGGTGCTCGCCGTCACCGTCACGATCCTCGGCCCAGGCGGCATCGAGGAGGGCGGGGTCGACCTCGGGGAACAGCGCCTCGGCCTCGGCCCGGTCCATCGTCTTCGCGCGGAACAGGCGCCGGGCGTCGGCGAGGTTCCGCTTCCGCGCGGCGGCGTCCCAGATCATCTCTAGCGCGTTGACCCGGTCCTCGACATAGGCGCCGTCCGGGTTGGTCTCATAGTCGAGACGCATCTCGACCCAGCCCATGCCGCAGATCGCGCAGTCGACGAACGCGTCGGATTCCTCGTCCTCCGCCTCGGCCTCGTCCGCGAGGTAGCGCGACGCCTCGGTGAGCAGCTCGTTCTTGGCCGCGTCGCCGATCTCGCGGGGCAGGTACTGGATGTCCTGGCGGCTGTTCACCTCGGAGCCGGCCACCGCCTTGATGACGGGCAGGATCCGGTTGAACGTGACGGGCGGTCGGCCCTGCTGGCGCAGCACGGCCTCGTCCTCGGTGCTCCACTGGCGCCCAGCCACGAAGTCGAAGTCCTCGCGGGCGTCCTCGCGCCACTTCGCGGAGGCCTCCCGGTCGGTGCGGTACCAGCCGCGCAGGCGGCGCAGCAGCGCCTCGCGGTCGAGCCCAGCCTGATCCACCGCCTCGCCGTCGAGGGCGGGCGCGTCCGTGTCCGTCATGCCGCCCAACCTGATCCTGATGTGCTGTCGTCCGCCTCGCGGCGGCGTCGACGCGCGTAGACGTCGTTCGGACCATCCACCGGCGGATCGTCCTCACGGGGCTCGGCGATGCCGATGGCGAAGTACCGGAAGGCGTCGGCCGCGTGGCTCGCCCAGTCGTGCAGAGGGGCCTTGGAGAAGGCCTGCGTCTTCTCGTCGACGTCGTACCGGTAGTTCCGGAGCGCATGGAGCCCATCGGCGCAGGCTTCCTCGTCGAACCAGCACCGCGCGAAGATCTTGCGGGCCGCGTCGATGCCGGCCGCCACGGTCAGGCGCGGCGTGATCCGGACGCGATGCCCGGCCGCCCACATCTGCTGCTCGATCGTGCGCTCGGAGGCGAGCAGCTCGTTTCGGGCATCGTGCGGGAGCCAGTGCTCGCCGTAGACGTAGCCCTTCCCGCCCTGCTCGACCGGGAGCGCCCGCTCCTTCAGCACCTCGAGGTAGTGGCCGAGCGCGTGGCCGCGGTTCTCGTAGAAGTCGATCAGCCGGAACTCGAACCCGACGATCTGGGCGAACCAGATGCTGGTCTTGTCGGCCCGGCCGAGGTCCCAGAACGTATGAACCGGCTTCGTCGGATCGTACGGGACCTTCGTGAACCGCTTGGCGGTCGTCGCCGCCAGGATCTCGTTCGCGTAGATCGCGCCGTCGAGCACCGCCTTGCAGTTGCCGCCCCAGACCGTCTCGTAGGCGACCGGGTCCCGCGCCTTCAGGTCCAACGCCTCCTGCCGGAGCACGTCGGGGAACCACGGATTGTCCTCCCAGCCGATTTTCACGACGCGCGCGCCGGTCGGCGGCTTCGCCACGAAGCGCTTATAGGTCTCGTCCTCCGCCAGCTCCGTGTTGAAGCTGATCCAGATCTCCGAGCCTTCCTTGCGGATGGTCGGGATCAGCACGTCCCAGGACGTCTTCGAGACCGTGCGGGCCTCCTCGACCCAGCAGATGTCCACGCCCTCGGTCGACTTCACCGAGGCGACGTTGTGCCGGAGGCCCTTGAAGATGAACTCGGTGCCGTTCCGGCCGAGGATCCGCTTCTCCTGAACCTCGTACAAGCCATCGAGCCCGAGGAGGTCGATCTGCTGCGCGAACAGCGCGTGCGCCGATTCCGCGATGCTGTTCTGAAACTCGCGCGCGCAGAGCACCCGGAGCGGCCGCTGTGCCCCCATGATGAGGAGCGCCCGGCCAAAGCCCCAGGATTTCGCCCCGCCGCGACCGCCATAGGCGACCTTGTAGCGGGCCGGCTCGAACAGGAAGGCGAGCTTCTCCGGGAACTCAACCTGCATCGGGCGGCTGCCCGGGCCGGATGAAGGTGACCGTCATGCCGGTCGGGATCGCGCCGCCCTCGCCATCGCCGTCGATGGGCTGGGTCGGCTTGCCGTAGCCGCGATCCAGGATGGCGTTGGCGGCAGCGACGCGGGCCGCCTCGCTCTCACCCGCGGTCGCGATCTCGACGAGGACCTGCAGCGCGGTCTCGGTATGCGCGCGGGCGAGGTCGCGCACCTTGGCCGACGCTTTCGGGCGGCCGCCAGGGTTGCCGGACTGGCCGGGCTGGAACTGGCTCATGGGCCTGTATCGTGCCTGATCTCAGGTCCGCCGCCGCAAGACGCGGTCTTCGCGGGGCGGTCGAACACCCACACCCAGGCCCAGCCCGCGGCGAGCACCAGGAGGATGCCGGCGAGGTGCCGGAAGCCGACGATCTCGCGCATCAGTGCACCGCCCGGGATGGCATGTCGCCGTGCAGCAGCATCAGGCGCTCGGCCATGACGCGCACGTCGTCGGGGACGGCCGGTCGGACCAGCACGAAGGCGGCGGGCCGGCGTGGACGCAGGGCTGCCGCGGCGATGCCGGCGAGCAGGAGGGCGGCGCAGAGGCGGGACATCAGCGGCGCGCCTGATAGGTGCGGAACACGCGGTCCCAGAAGGTCGTGACCACGCCGAAGTTCGCCTCGACGCCATGGTGGTGCATCGCGTGGCGCATCTTCAGGCCGTAGAGCGGATGCCGCGGGCCGATCCGCCAGTGATGCACGGCGTGGTGGGCGGTGATGTAGGCGAGGTAGCCGAGCGCGACCCCGGCCAGGACGCCGGCCGAGAGCATCAGGAACAGCGCGCCGAAGATGGCCAGCGAGTGCCACGAGGTGACGCCGGTCCGGGCGCAGGGCCGGGCATGGTGCAGGTCGTGCGCGTCCCGGAACACCGGCAGCCGGTGGAAAAGGAAGCGGTGGATCACGTACTCGGCGAGCGACCACGCCGCGAGGCCGAAGGCGATGCCGGCGAACGAGGCGTCGCCGACGGCGACCAGCAGGAGCGCCAGCACCGGGATGGCGACGAAGTCGGCGTAGTAGGCGGCGCGGGACATCAGAGCCGACCTCCCTGGTGGACGCCGAAGCACCGCAGCGCCTCGTCGTAGGACAGCTTCGGGACCGGGCCGGACGGCGCGCCGAGATCGGGGCCGGCCGTCAGCTCGCGCTCGCCGCGATGGACGATCGGCGCGGGCGCGGCGGGCTGGCCGCGGAGCAGCCAGCGAAGGACGAGGCGCTTCAGCAGCATGGCCGGGCGTTCCTCATCGCCATGGAGCGGCGGACCTCGAACTCGCCGGTCCGCGCTTCGTCGTACGGGGTCTCGGCCGGAAGCGGCGTGGCGGCCGGCTTCCCGATGACGCCCTGCCGGCGCATCTGGTCGCCGTAGGCCTGGGCCGCCGGGTCGCGCTGGAGGCGCTGCGCGTGGCGAAGCGCCCGGTCCGCGTCGGCCGGGGTGAAGTCGGGGCGTGCGGTCACGCGAAGGCCTGGCGCAGCGCCGTTGCGAACGCCGGGCGGGCGGCCTCGGCAGCCTCGCGCGTGGCGAAGCCCTCTTGGACGAGGCCGCCGGCAAGGCGAGCGCGCAGCAGGAAGGGACGAGGCCCGGCGGAGGGCTCGTGGACGAGTTCGATGCGCATGGAGGCCTTCAGCCGATGATGGCTTCGTGGGTGCCGGCCTGCAGGACGTGCTGCTCGGCGCCGGTCCAGGTGAAGAGGTACTCGACCGCCCCGCGGTACTTCGGGTTGTCGAGGACGTAGCCGACCGTGTCGTGCCGCCACCGGCGGCCGGTCGGCGAAGGGATGCCGTCGCGGTTCAGCCCCTCGGCGATAGCCTGAAGGGTCGCCCGCGGGCGCTTGCCGCGGCCCCGCTCCCGGAAGATGCGCCGGACGACCGCCGCCTGCTCCGGAACGATGACGAGGCCGCCCGCCCGGTCGGTCGCGTAGCCGTAGGGGACCCGCCCCCCGGCGAAGCCGCCGCGGCCGGCCTTGGCGAGCTTCCCGCCTGCGGTCCGGTCCCGGATCGTGAAGCGCTCCGATTCCGCCATGCCGGCGAGGATGGCGAACACGGTGCGCCCCATCGGCGTCGCCGTGTCGATCGGCTCGGTGACGGACCGGATGCCAACCTCGTGCGTCTCGGCGAGATCCGCCACCGTGGTCACCGCGTACCGGATCTCGCGGGCGAGCCGGTCGAACCGGTAGACCAGCAGCACCGAGAACTTCCCGTCGGCCGCGAGCTGCAGGACCTCCCCGAAGCCGGCCCGGTCGGCGGGCCGGGTCGCGCCGGACACGCCCGCGTCGGTGATGACCGCGACGAGCTCGTAGGCCTGGCTCTCGGCGAAGGCGCGGAGTGCTCGCTCCTGCGTCTCTAGCCCAAAACCGTGAGCGGCCTGCTCGTCGGTCGAGACCCGGAGGTAGGCCACCGCCCGGGTGGCCAGAACCGCCTTCGCGGCCTCTTGGGTTTTTATTCTGCCCCGGGCGCGAGCGGTTCGCCGCGACCCTGAAATCGCGGGTAAGTCACTCATTTTACTGCGCTATTTACGCTGTCGGGGCGGTTCTTGCGGAAATGTCTTGGTAATTCCGCATCGGGGCGTCGGATTAGCCCCTCGATCGGTGAAGACGCCGCACCCGTGAGGCAGTTCGGCGGACGTTACCTCCCGAAGAGGAACACCATGACCTTGCTGCGCACACTGACGCTCGCCGTCACGATTATCGCTCCGACAGCCGCCGGAGCCGAACCGATCGGGGCTTCAGTGGTGCTCGTCCGGAATACGACCACGCTTGGTCAGACCAAGCCGCCCCGCCGCCCGGACGACATGACCTTTCGAGGAGCGGCGGCCGGCCGAGCGAAGAATGATGCGGTCGGTGATAGGCTCAGCCGCGGCATCTGCATCGGGTGCAGCCCGAAGTGAGGATTAGGCCGCCCGACGACGCCGGGCCACTGTGAACGGCTTGCCCTTCGTGCTCTGCCCGGAGGCGCCGAACGTGCGCTTCTCGACGGTGCCGATGAGAGGCCGAAGCTGGTGGATCAGCGACCGGATGCGCCGGCAGTGATGGTCCCGCGCGGCGAGGTCGACGTCCTGGCGCCCGGTCGCGCGGAGGCGGCAGAGCGCGAGGCTCTCCTCCTCGATCGCGGTGACGATAGCGTGGGCGCTCATCTGGGACCGATCATGGCATGGAACACCGCCAGCGTCTGCCGGGGCAACGCCTAAGCTGTTGAGCGGGTTCGGTGAAGCCGGGTCCGGACATGCGAACGCCCGGCGGCTTGTCAGCCCCGGGCGTGCGTCTCGCGACGGTCGGGTTTTGCCGGGTTTCGGCCGTCGGGTCAAGACTTGCGGATGCAGGCTTGGGTAAACGCTTCGCCCAATGGCGTGAGACGCACGTTGTAAGAACCGGTCGAAGACCGTCCGCTTGCAAGCTTCTGAATAGCGTCTGCCATATCTTCAATATGTCTAATTTGCGGACGCGCAGAAAAGCTGATGAATTGTATAAGCCCCATCCCTCTTAAATTATCAAAATGCACATCCGCACCTCTTGCAAATATCTTTCTATCTTCAACTTTCAGTGGAAATTGGATATTAAAATAAACTCCATTTCTGCCCGACGCCGTAACGAAAAATTGCCCAGCCGATATATCTTTAATCAACGAAGCTTCAATAGAAGACATTCGCTTCAGAATTCCTGAAAAAGCGGGATGCACAGTATCTCGAAATTCCTTGTGCATTGCTTTAGAGAGCAACTCTTCAAACATTACATAGATATCGCTGCCCTCCTCCTCGTAAGTAACCCCCTCCAAAATATTCCCGACCACCTCCGGTTTCGGCACTATCCTTTCTTCAATTGGAACGTTGTTGAGCGCTTTCAATATAAATGGTTCGTATTTCTCGCGTATTAAGTAGCCGAATCCGCGGCCCGCAACTACTATAGCGCTGACAAATTCCCCCAACTCATTGCCGACAATGCGAGCGGCAGGCTGCAAAAGATCACCATAGGCCACCTTCACAACCTCTCTGGCCGCAGCTTCCGCAGCCGCGGTCATCGGATCCTTGTCAGCCATAGATGCCTCCGCACAGGCATCCATGCTGGCACAGCCAAGTCAGGCTGTCTCGCCCACTCGGCACCGCGCCGCCACGATGTCCCGCACCCGCCCGCGGCCGGCGACGGCTCGCTGGACGTCAGGCTTGGCCTGCGGGGCGTAGCGCGCTTCCTCGGCCCCCCAGTACTGGCCCTGGCCGGCCGGGACGGCCCGGCCCCGCGCATCGGTCTCCTCGCCGGTCTTCTGGCCCTGGAAGAACCGCTCCTGGACGTTCGCCACGCCCTCGGCGGCGAAGTCCTCGTCGAGGTTCTCCATCAGGATACGGAAGTGCTCGGCGATGTAGGCCGTGCCGCGGTCGCCGCCCTTGCCGCGGGCCTCGGCGAACTGCGCGAAGGTCTGCCGGCCGGTGAGTACCTCGTGGAGGAATCGGGCGCCCGGCACGCCGACGGCGCGGACGACCTTGTCCTTGAGCTTCGCCACCAGCCGGGCGTCGTCGATCGCGTAGATGACCGACAGCTCGTGCGCGATGGTCATGTCCTTCGAGCCGCGGACGCCGAAGTCCATGGAGCCGAGCCGGGCTCCGGAGGCGCGCTCGAAGATTGCCTGGACCTGGCGTCCGACCTCGTACTGCGAGACGGTGAGC
Organism: Methylobacterium sp. Leaf361; assembly: GCF_001424445.1. NCBI lineage: Bacteria > Pseudomonadati > Pseudomonadota > Alphaproteobacteria > Hyphomicrobiales > Methylobacteriaceae > Methylobacterium > Methylobacterium sp. Leaf361. The sequence continues at coordinate 34,445 of NZ_LMPY01000012.1, forward strand.
CGCCCGTGCGAGCGCTCCATCTCGAGGACGTCGACCCGGCGGTTGACCGCGGCGAGGCTACGGCCGCCCGGGGTCCACGGATCGTCGACCGCCACGGCCGCCGTCTCGATCGGGCCGCGCCGGCCCCGGACCGGCTTCGATAGCTCGGTGCGCGGATCGAAGGCGCCGGCATGGTCGTACCGGTCGCCGCGCGGATCCCGGCGACGCTCCGGCTTGGCCGCGCGCACGTGGGTGTGGGTGGCCGGCGAGCCGGCGAGGGTGATGGCCTTGGTCCTGGACGCTGCCACGGTGGTGCCCCTTGAGGCGGTCGACCTTCCGTCGATCCGTGACACCTGATCTGCGTCCCGTTTTTGGACACACGCAAGCGTGATCTATGCCTGCGTCACTCCGGCGTGCCCGTGACCTTTGCGTTCCAGGCATCGGCGAGGCGGTGACAGGCGCGCTTCCGACGGCGGTCGAAGGTGCGCCGCTGGACGCCGACCTCGGCGCAGTAATCGGTGACGGTGCCGCCGGGGACCTCGCGCAGCAGGCGGAGGCGTCGGTGCCGCCGGATCCGCCGCCGCGCCTTCGCCCGGGCCCAGGTGAGGAGCGCGATCCGCTCCGGGCTGCCGACGCCCAGAACCTCGGCCGAGAACACGATCCAGTCGAAGGTCGCCCGCATCTCCTGCGGGTCGTTCGGCTGGAGCCGGTTCGGCCGCACGCTGAAGATGCCCGAGCTGGTGAAGGCCATGAACGCCGCCACCAGCCACCGCTCCACATCCGCGCACGTCATGGCCGGCGGGTCCGGGCCCTCGATCCTCAGCGGGTTCGCCATCAGCACCGGACGCGGGTACTCCTCACGCAGCCGAGCGGCCGAACAGGTCAGCCGCCGGCGGGTCGGCCCGGGCGGGCGCAGACGGCATCGGCGGCACCGCCACGCGCGCCTCGACGATCGCACGGCAATCCGGATCGGCGCACGACCACATGCCGTCGCTGCGATTCCGGAAGACGCCGAAGCCGAACGAGGCGCCGAACACTCCGCAGGACGCGCAGGTTCGCTCGATCCCTCCCTTCGCCGCCTGCTCTGCGGCTTCTTCTGCGGCCAGCCGATCCGCCTCGCGACGCCGCAGCTCCGCCTTCCAGATGTCGGGGCGCTTGCTCATGCCGGCACCCGCTTGCGGTCGAGGCTCGCCATGAGGTGCGAGACGTCCAGGGTGCGGAGCGGCGCCACCATCTCGGCGTCAGAGGGACGAGGGATCACCGGTGAGGAGCCGCGCTCCGTCCTGCCGGCGATGAGCAGGCTGTTCGGCGCGGCCGCGATATCGTCGAGCACCTTCTGCCGCTCGGCATCGGAGATCGGCTGGTACGGCACCGCGTCGAGGACCTCGATCAGCCCGGCGATCTCCGCGTGGATCTCGTCGAGCGACCGCCTCGTCTCCGCGGCGAGCTGCGGTGGCGTCGGGCAGCGCTCCCCGGTCCAGGGGAGCAGGGTCTTGCCCCCGAGGAAGCGAGCGGCCGCCTCACGAACGGCCCACGTCGGCAGGTCGGCGAGGGCCCGAACGTAGAGGTTCGCCGTGGCCCGGGCACCGTCGGCAGCCACGCCGAAGGTCGGGAACGCGGCCAGCAGCGCCAAGACGACGTCGCGCTTCGCCACCTGTCCAGGCTTCGGATCCTCGCCGTCGGAGAGGCCGGCCCGGAGCGCGACGAGGCGGTCCGTCATCACGCCGCGGTCCGCCACCGTCGGGGCCTGGTCCGACCGGATCGCAGGCCGCACGCCATAGCCGCTGCTGCGGTCCAGGCGGTTGCGGTAGATCGCGACCACCACGTCACCGGCCCGAGTTGCGGCCGCCGGCCGCGAGGCGATGGACGTTTCCGTGTTCGGCGTGGTGGTGGCTGGAACCTGGGTCATGGGAACCCCCGTGGTCGTCGAGGAGAGCGTCGAGGAAGCCGTTGCCGGTGCCGCGGCGGGCAGGGGCGTCACGGGGGCGGCCCTGGCGGCGGGTGGATTCGCGGAGGCGGTTCCGGAGCGTGGCGAGCCAGTCGAGCTTCATGCCGCGGACACCGGGCACGCCGATCCAGAAATCCTGGAACTCGGCCAGCGCCTCGTCGACGTCGCGACCGGTCAGGCCGGCATCGAGGCATGCCTGCCGGGCTTCCGGCCGAAGACCGAAATCGACCGGGATGCGGGTGCCCCGATGCCGGTCCGCCCCCTTGGGGGCAGAGGACCCTTTAGGGTCCGAGGGGGAATCCCCTGGGGGTGTAGTTTTAGGGGGTGCGGGGGACCTTTTAGGGGGCGTAACGCCGTTACTCGCGTTATCGGCGTTACTTCCGTTACGTTCGCCGTTACGCGCGTTACGCCGTGCCCGGAAGGCGGCCTGCCGGAGCCGGTTGCCCTCGCGGTTCGCCTCGATGCGCGCCTGCTCTGCCTCGGCCGCCGTGACACGCTCACGGGCCAGCTCGGAGCGAACGACGACGAGGATCTGCTCCGGGCTGATGCCGGCGGCGACCATGGCGTCGATCATCTCAGCGGTGACGGCCATGGCGGCTACTCCGCTGCCATCGGGAGCGGCGCCGGCGCGCTGACGATCTCGGCCGCGGCTCCGATCCGGCGCGCGGACATCGCCGCATATTCGGGGTTGAGCTCGATCAGCGTGGCGTCCAGGCCTAGGCCCGCGGCCACCAAGCCGACGGTGCCGGCACCCCCGAATGGGTCGAGCACGCGCCCGGCGACCGGCTCAGCGAACCGGCACAGGCCCTCGCACCGCGGATGCGGGAGCGCGGCGCCACAGAGGCCGCAGGCCTGCGCCGGGACGCCGGCCTTGATGCAGCGCTCGGCAAGGGCAGGCGGGAACGTGGCGAAGTGCGCCTCTCGGTAGGCCTTCGGCGCGATCGTCCAGACGTTCCGCGCGTTGCGGGTCTCGAGAGGCGACAGGCTCAGCTCGGCAAGCGCGGCATCCATGCTCGCGTTGTTCTTCGTGCCGCTGCCCGGCTGGGCGAGCTTGCGCGAGCGCGGCGTGCGGTCGACGAGCTGCCGACTGTTCGGGCCCGGCCGCTTCACGCGATCCCGCCCGCGGTCGGACTGGTCCGGGTCGAGGCGGTCGAGGCGCCCCCAGCCGACACCCGTGTCGGTACCGCGGGCCGCCGCGCGGACATGCGCGCCGCCGGTCACCGGCTCGCGGATGGCCTCGTGGTTGTAGAAGTAGTCCTCGCTCTTCGTGAGGAGCCAGACCTTCTCGTGCGCGGTCGTGGGCCGGTCATAGACCGACTCCGGCATGGGGTTCGGCTTGTGCCAGATGATCTCCGAGCGGACCCACCAGCCATCGTCCTGCAGGGCGATCGCCAGCCGGTTCGGGATCATGCAGAGGTCCTTCGGCTTCAGGAAGCCGCCGGCCACGATCGCACCGGGCGCGGTCACGCCGGCGCGGCGACGGAAGACGGATCCACGCTCGCCACGGTCTGCGTAGCGATCAGCCTGGTAGATCGGCCCGACCGTCGAGAAGGGCTTGTCGCGGAAGGTGCGATCGTCGCCGACGACGTCGGCCGCAGCGCGACCGTTCGGCGTCGCGGCGTAGCAGTCGCCATAGTTCAGCCAGAGGGTGCCGCGCGGCTTGAGCACGCGCCGGACCTCGCGGAACACGTCGACCATCACGGCGAGGTGCTCGCCCAGCGTCCGCTCGAGGCCGATCTGACCGGCGACCCCATAGTCCCGCAGTCCCCAGTAGGGCGGGCTGGTCACGACGCTGTCGAAGTAGGCGTCCGGCATCGCGCGGAGCTGCTCGCGCACGTCGCCGACGTGGATGCGGACCGTCATGCGAGCCCCCGAGCGGTGAGGGCCAGGTCGGCGTGAGTCGCAGCGCACTCGAACACCTGCGCGGCCACAGCCTCGCAGAGGACGTTCGCGGCCTTCGTGTCGCCCTCGGCGGCGATCGCGATGGCGAGACCGACGCCAGCCGTCAGCGCAGCGCAGAGGTCCTGGAGGCGGGAGAGATCACCCTGTGCCTCGAACACCTTGTCGGCGATGAGCGAGTCGAGGTCGAGAAGCGTGCTCATGCGGCCCTCCGGCGGCGGACCGGCATCATGTCTTCCGGGACCAGGCGCACGCCGGGCGCGAGGCGGGGCGCCATCTCGGTGCCGTCCAGGTGGAACGACCGCGCGCAGAGCGAGAAGGACTCGGCGGCGTCGAGCGTCTGCCCGTAGGAGCCGCGGTAGAGGACGCGGCTGGCGCTCATCAGGAGCCACGTCATGCCGCCGCCCTCACAGCTTGCGGCTCCAGCGCCGTGACCTGGATCACCAGCTCGGGCGTCTCGCCGTAGAACTTGCGGACAAGGCCATCGACCACGGACGCGTCGTCGGCCCAGACGACGTGGTTCAGCGCGTCGATGACCTTGGCGATGTTGTCCCAGTCGGGCTTCGTCGTGGGACGCAGGCGGCGCTCGATCGCGTCCAGCCGCTTCCGCTTCGACCAGCTCGCCGGAATCGGCATGGTGGCGAAGATCCGGACCTCCAGCGGTCCGGTGAGGAGGGCGCGCCCGCGCATGACGGCGCCGGCCGCGAGGCGCAGGGCGCTCTCGTAGGCCTCGGTCTTCTGATCGGGATGGGAGTGGATGCGCGCCACTCCTCCCCGATGGACGAGTTGCGCGCGGTGCCGGCCCTTCCCGCGAGGGGCGCCGGGCAAGCGGATGATGACGGTCTCGGACACCGCGCGCCTCCAGGCTCAAGCGTTCGCGGGTTCGCGCGTGCGGCGCGACCGGTTCTCGCGGGCGGGCGGCTCCGGCAGGGGCGAGCGATCGGCGTCGTCCTCGTCGCCCTCCTCGTCGCCGTCCTCGGCCTCCGAGTCCTCGTCGATCGGCAGGTCGGGCTGGTCCTTGTCGGCGACCGCATCGGCGCGCTGGCCGAAGAAGACGCTCGGCTCCGCCAGGACGAGGACGGCCGGCTTCGCGCCGTGCTCGGCCAGCTTGGTGATGTCGTCGACCGACCCAGAGGCGCCGACCTCGAGCTTGAGGCCATCCTTCACGGTCCACTTGCCGGTCGAGACCACCAAGTGGTCGAAGCCCTGGTGCGCCACGATTTTGATGGCCTCGCGCACGGTCTTCCCAGCGACCTCGTCACAGCGGCCGATCATCAGCCGCTGCTCGTGCTCGGACATCTTGGTCCAGCACGGCATCTGCCGGCAGATGTTGTCGAGGATCCGGTCGCGGATATCACCGCGCAAGGTCTCGATGCCGAGCTCTACAGCGGCTTCGGCTTGCGCGACCGCGTCGGTTGTGGCTTCCATTGCTCTCTCCATGGATGGGCACCACGCCCATTCGGTTCAGACCGCCCGGCACCCGCTCCCACAGCAGGCCGGGCGGTTCTCGTTTCAGGGGTGCGGGCGGTTGCCCGGCAGGCGCGGGTCGCGGCTGCTGTGCCGGGGCACAAGCGGCTCCTCGACGACGGGCGAGCGGTCGCCGAGCGGCGCATGGAACTGCCGCTGTGCGGGCGCCGGCGTCTTCTCGGCCAGCATCTCCGCCATTCGCTCGGCCCACACGAGGAGCGTGAGCAGACCGTTCCGCACCAGCACGTTCGCGGCGGTCGAGGGCACGTGCTTCTCGACGCCCTCGCGCAGGGTCGCGAAGTGGGTCGGCAGGGTGGTGACGAAGGCGCCGTCGGACATGGTCAGGCCGCCGCCAGCCGCTCGCGGAGCAGGTAGCCCTCCAGTTCCCAGACGCGCTCGCGAGCGTTCCGGTGCGCGATCTGCTCGCCGATCGCCGGATCGAAGTTCTCGGGTGAGGCGGCCGCGCTGGTGCCGGTCACGATGAAGCCGTTGCGCAGGGTGAGCGCACAGACGGTCAGGGTCGTGCCCGGGAACACGTGGTAGGCCGCGCTGACGATGCGGCTGTCGATGTGGTCGGGCGTCAGGCGGGGCGCATTCAGCCCCTTCGCCTGCAGCTCGGCTTCCAGCTTGGTCTCGTCGCTCAACATGCTCACTCCTCGTTTGCGGCCCGCCACAGCGGCAGGTCGTTCACTTCCGCCGGATGCGCGGGAGCCTGTTGGCGAGCCGCACGCACCACTCGCGGAGCCGCGCCTTCAGCCGGGCGGTCTGCCGCGCGAAGAAGAGCTTCACCCGCGCGCACAGCAGGGTGCGCAGGGCCAGCGACGGCGGCGGTGACCTGGACGTCATGGGCGAGCCTCCTGAGTTGCCGCTCGCATTCGGCGGCGTGGGCGGCCTCGATCCGCGCCAGGATGTGCGAGGCGATTTCCTTGGGCGGCCGGTACCGGAGCGCCCACAGCTTCCCGAAGGGGATGGCGGCGCGCGTCGCGATCCGGCGCATGGCGTTGGCCGTGTCGCCTGGTCCGCGGATCTCGAGGCGCAACAGCTCGTCGAAGGCGCTACGCGCCCGGATCACGTCAGCGTCTGGCATTTGAGCTTTCCGCAAAAACCTTTTGCACATCAGCAAATCCGTCCGTGGTTACTTGAGACCACGGACGGAGAGGGCCGACATGCAGAGGGAGTTCTTGAGGGTACGCACGACACACGAGCGCGACCGCTGGCTTGGCGGCATGGACGGGCGCGCAGGTAGAGGGACGACCCGGCCGAGGGTCCGAGATTGCGATGGTCTCGGCCGGGTCGCTCGCTGGCGGGAGGCGTGAGCCTGCGACCGCCGCGATGGGGAATGAGGGACGCCTGCCCGCCGTTGTCGAAACGGAGGGGAAGGTGCGGGCAGGCGATCGGCCGGTGAAGCCCGGCGCGATGAGTGAGCCGGACCGTCATGCGACGCTCCCAGCGATGGCGCAGATGATGCCGGCGGTGAGTGCGATCCCGGCCATGCCGAGCGTCGTGCGCTCCACATGCGGCTCGGACGAGCAGGGGCTCGCGGCCAGCACCATGAGCCCGACCGCGTCGAGCCCACAGAGGACAGCGAGGCCGTTCAAGATGATTGACGCGGCCATCTCAGGCTCCCCACCGACGGCGGAGCTTGCGCGCCCGCGTGAGCACCACGCCGAGCGAGGCGGCGTTGCGGTAGCCGAGATGCTGGGCCAGGACGGCGCGCGGCAGATCCGAGTTCTCGGCGATGTCGAGGACCGCGAGCAGCCGCGTCCGCTGCGTCACGCGGGTCTGGCTCAGCCCCTCGCAGTGACGCCGAATGACAGACCGCGAGCGGCCGAAAAACCCCATGATCTCCGACGAGCCCGCGCCATCGGCCGCGAAGGCGCGCATCTGGGCACGCTCGGCGTCGTGGACCGGGCACGAGGTCGCCAGCGATGCGGCGGCTCGGCTGGCGAGGTGCTGCGGTGAGCGGGACGGGGCGAGCCGGCGCATCAGTGACACCGCTCGGCGGCAGGACGCGCATTCGTGTCGGACCGCGCGCGCACGAACGCCATGGCGGCCACCGCCGTGTCGAGGAGGCGCTCCTGCCCCGCGGGCGTGGGCGCCTTCGAGATCGCCTCGCCGAGGACGAGGCCGAGATCCTCCGCGATGCCGACCAGGTCGACCTTGGAGACCCCGTCGACCTCGACCGACATGTGCTCGCGCACGAACTCGGCCAGAAACTCGGTCAGGGCGCAGTGCAGGCAGGGGCGATCCATCAGCGCCGGCCCTCCACATCGGGGAGCAGCCGCGCGTCCTCGGTCCCCTCGTCGGCCGAGCAGAGCGTGCCGGCGACGGCCGAGCCGTCCTCGCGCGTCGCCCGGAAGCGCACGGCGAAGGGCTCACCCCAGCCGCAGGGCCGGCCGAACACCGGCGCCCGCTCGACGGCGATGCCGTGAAAGCCGAGTTCGGTCAGCGTCGCGCGGGCGGCCACCGCGTCGGCCTCGCAGGCCACGAGCGTCAGCGGCAGCAAGGCCACCAGCGCGGGCCGGAGCATCGCTTGGACGCCCGACCCGCGCGGCCTACCATCGGAAGTGCGAAGACCGATGGAGCTGCAAGTGGAAGATGATCTGCGCGCCCGAGTAGAGTGGCTTGAGCTCGAACTGAAGGCCAGAACAGCAGTGCTAGAGCACTTGATGGCCGCTACAGCGCTTGCGGCGCATGAAAACAAGCATCCTGGTTCGGCCGAAGAAAGCCTCGAAACGATTGAGAGGTTGCTTGCCGATCCCCGAACCGGCGAGACCATTGAGCAGCGCGACGCAATCAGGAGTGCGTACCGGCGAATATTCTCGCAGGTTGAAACGCCCCCGTTCTGGAAAGCATCCGGCTGGGCGGACCTGCTGGGCCGCACGTTCTGGCACTTCTGGCGTAAGTTTCGACGCCGCAGGAAGAAGCCGCTGCCACCGGTAGAGCCGACCTCTTCCGAGCGGCCTGCGAACCGCGACGAGTGCGAACCATGAGGCACCGCCGGCGCGCCGGAGCCGCGTGCGTGGCCGCCGCTGTCGCTTCTTCCGCCAATCACGCGGCCGCTCCCTCGACGGGAGGCTGCGCAGCTTCAGCTTCGGCCTGCGCGTCCAGAAAGTCGTTGGGGGTGACGTGGCCTTCGGTCGCTTGAACGATCCGCTTGAGCACGTCCCACTCGGGGCGCCGGTCACCCGACTTGTATCGCCACAACGTCATTCGGCTGACGCCGATCGTCTCGGCGAAGTCGGAGTCCTTGATGCCGCGGTCGGCGAGAAAGTCGGCGAGCCTCATACCGCAGAGCATGTAGCCCTTTTGGATACGCGTCAAGAGGCCTGTAGCCGAAACGGATGCTCGTCACGTAACCAAGGTGGTGACAGGGTGCCCGCATGAAGGGCAAGTTTCCAAATGGCCTAGCGGAAGCGATGGCGGAGGCAGGCGTCGGGCCGACAGAGCTTGAGCGTCTGACCGGCATCACGAAGCAGGACATCTACAAGCGCGCACACCAGAAGGCGCGACTCACCGCAGAGATGGCGCAAGCGATTGCTCCGCACTTGGGTGTCTCTCCGGCAAAACTTCTCGGCCTGCGCGAGGTCGCGGCCTTCACTGTTCCGCTCGGTGGCCGAATTGGCGCTGGCGGTGCGATCGACACTTCAACTGCGCAGGATCAGCCCGGCGTGCAGTACGAGATCGAGACGGCCGTCGAAGTCCGCGATGCGGCAGTAGCGTACCAAGTGATCGGCGATTCCATGTTGCCGATCTTCGAGCCCGACACGGTCATCATCTGCCGCGCTCATACTCAGGACATCCGACAGCATATCGGTAGGCGTGTCGCTGTCGGCACAGTCGATCATGGGCGCCAGCTCAAGATCGTACACCAGGGGTCCAAGCCCGACCTCTTCGACCTGATCAGCCTCAACCAAGCCTATCCGACCCTGCGCGACGTGAAGGTCGACTGGGTGGCGCGCATTGCTGCGATCATTCCAGCCGATGAATGGAAGATCCTTGAGCGCGAGGCGGAGGTTCAAAATCAGATGCGCGAGCGGCTGAAGAAGCCTTCAGAGCGCCGTTCAAAATCTGCGGCAGAGGAAGCTTAGATCAATGAAGTGGCTCGTCGGCGCCTCAGTCGCGCTCGCCCTGGCCGGATGCCAGACCGCATACCAAAAGACCGGCCTTACGGGCGGCTATGATGAGCTTCGACTGTCCGAGAACACGTATCGCGTCTCGGTCAAAGGCAACGGCTTCACGTCGAAGGAGCGCGCTGGGGACATCGCGCTGCTCCGCGCAGCCGAGCTGACGCTGGAGTCCGGCTATGACCGCTTCGCCGTCGTGGGTGGTGAAGGCGTCAGCAGCCAAGTCTCAGGCTTCGATCCGATCCAGACCAATCGCTACGGCAACACGCTCGTGACCACTGGCGGCGACCCGGTATTCAAACCCGGCGGCAACATCGTCGTCCGCATGCTTCGGCCGAAAGACGCAGGCTATGCAGACGCTCTGGATGCAACGCTAATCGCGACACAGCTCCGCTCGAAGATCGCGCCCAGCTAAACCACGATTATATCTAGACCAGACGCGATACCTGCCCCGCCCTGTGCGGGGTTTTTTTATGCCCGCGATCGGCGGGGCTCGGTAACCGCCTGCGCGCCGTAGCCTTTTCCACATCCATCCACACCGGTCCACAGCCGTGCGGCAGTCGGCGTGCGGCTCTGCTGTAGCCATTTTGGATATTTTGCGCTTGACGCGTATCCGTATCGGCTACATGATCACTCCATCGCCGCTCACCGAGCCGATGGAGCCGCAGATGCTCGATGCCCCCGCAGATCTCGTCCTGACCCTGATCGCCGTCAGCGCGGTCCTCCTCGCTTTCGGCGTGCCGGCTGTCGGCATGTCCCTCGGCTGGGGGCGCTGACATGGCCGGCCAACCCGCCACCGACGTCGACGTCCGCATCGGCGAGCGCATCAGCGCCGCCAGGATCCGCGCTCGCCTCACCCAGCGCACGGTTGCCGCCGAGATCGGCGTCTCAGCCGCCCAGCTCCAGAAGTACGAGAAGGGCACGAACCGCATCAGCGCGATCGCGCTGAGCATCATCGCTCGGCTCACCGGCGCGCCCATCGCGTCCTTCTTCGACGTGCCCGAAGCGCCCGCGCCGCTGACAGCTCCGCAGACCGTCGACAGGGCTCGCGAGCACCTCCTGAAGGCCGCCGACCTCTACTTTGAGGCGCGGCTGGAGGCTGGGGAACTGACCAGCCCGCGCGCGATCGCCTTCATCGCCGAGGCCGCCTGACAATGGCGCGCCTCGACCTCCCCGCCGGCTACGCGATCCGCGGCTCCTCCGCCGGCTACGCCCTGCGCGGCCCCTACGGCCCCCTCGGCGACGACTTCGACTGCTGGGCCGAGGCCTGTTTCGCCGCCCAGGACCACGCCGATTCCCTTGCCCTGGAGGCCGCCGACGAGCTGGCCGCCATCGCGGATTTCGAAGCCGACCAGTTCCGCGAGGCAGCATGAACGTGGATCGAGAGGCGGCCGTCGCCGTCGTGACCGAACACCACGGCCACGCCGCCACCGACGACCACGTGCTGGCCCGCGTCTTCCGCCGCTTCGGCTGGGAGATGCTCACCGAGGACGCCCTGGCGATGCTCGCCCGGGAATACGAGGCCAACGCCGCCACCCGCGAGCGGATGGACGCCGAGAACCGCGCGATCGCGGCGAGGCGCCCGTGATCCTCACCCCCTTCGATCCCGCGACGCTCGCCCTGATCGGCGTCGTCATCGCCAAGCCCATCCAGGAGGCGCTCGTGCCCGCCGTCGCCCGCGTGATCCCGACCGAGCCGGAGGATCTCCGTCTCACATCCGCTCAGGCAGTCGCTCTGCTGCCGCCGGACGAGACCATCCACGTGCAGGTCGGCCAGAGCCGAAGCCGCTGGCGCCGCGGCAACGTCATTTTGGCCATCCGCGGTGGCAGCGACCGGCGCATCGCGCTCGCGTCCCGCTCCGCTGGGTTCGGCCTGTCCTTCACCCGGGACACCGGGGAATCCGTCCTCGTCCAGACCGACGACGCGAAGGTCCGCGGCTGGCTGGAGCGCCAGGCCAAGCGGGCAGGGGAGTGACGGCGATGGCGCTGCACCTCGAACCCTACTGGCTCGTCCACGGCGCCGGGCCGACGCACTACCGGCACGAGACGAAGCTCAGCGCGATCCGCGAGGCCGAGCGCCTCGCCCGCGAGAACCCAGGGCAGGCCTTCGTCGTGCTGGAGACTGTCGAGGCCATCCGCCTCGTCGAGTTCGAGCGCCACTCCTTCGGCCTGGAGCCGGATCCCGAGGCGATGCCGCGCAGCCGCGTGAGCCGCCTCGGCGACGACATCCCCTTCTGAGGAGCGCCCTATGGCCTTGCTCGCCCCCGACGCCCCCGCGCGCCCGTCCACGGTGCGCATCCACGCCGACCTCTACCAGGGCACGGCCCGCGCATCTGTGACGCGTGAGCGGGTGCTGGAGATGCTGCGCTTCGAGCCGGAGACGGGCCGGTTCTTCTGGCGCTCGACCCCACGCTGTCACTCGGAGCTGAACGGGCGAGAGGCCGGGTGTGCCCAGCACTGCGGTGGTGGGAAGTATTACTGGCACATCAAGATTGACGGTCGCAAATACAAGCGGTCGCATCTCGTTTTCCTGATGTGTCACGGGCGCTTTCCATCACCGTGCGCAGACCATCGCGATGGAGACTCGCTGAACGACCGTCCGGAAAACATCAGGGAAGTTACCGTCCAGCAGAACGCCATGAACCATCGGAAGCGGGCGAAACGCTCGCAAATGCCGATGGGTGTGAAGGCGCTCGGGAGCCGCTTTCAGGCCCGGATCTCCCACAACAAGCGCCAGATCTGCATCGGATCATTTGCGACCGCCGAAGAGGCGAGCGCGGCATACCTCATCAAGCGCAAGGAGCTGTTCGGTGATTATGCATGACATTGATCATGGCAGCGAAGCTTGGATCAAGGCTCGCTGTGGCTTGCTGACCGCGAGCGAGATGAAGCTGATCATCACGCCGGACACGCTCAAAGCTGCGAGCAACGACAAAGAACGCTCGCACTTCTACGAACTGCTCGCCCAGCGCATCACTGGCGAAGTCGAGCCGAGTTACGTCAGTGACGACATGCTGCGGGGGCAAGAAGACGAGTTCGAAGCCCTCTCGCTGTACGCCAAGCACTATGCGCCAACGGAGCACATCGGTTTCATCACGAATGACAAATGGGGCTTCACGCTCGGGTATTCGCCTGATGCGCTCGTAGCCTCGGATGGCTTGGTAGAGTGCAAGTCACGGCGTCAAAAATATCAGGTTGAGACGTTCTTGGTGCATGTCGCCGAGGGCACGATACCCAAGGAATACGCGATCCAGATCCAGACCGGTCTTCTCGTTTCAGAGCGAAATTGGTGCGATCTGGTCTCGTATTCCGGCGGCCTGCCCTTGGCCGTGATGCGCGTCGCAGCGGACCCGCAGATCCAAGACAAGATCCTCGCTGCTGCCTCCAGCTTCGAAGCGCGCCTCCGCGAGGCAATGGACCGCTACCGCGCCGTCGTCGCGTCCGCCGGAGCCATCCCGACCAAGCGCATTCCCAGGGAGATCATGGCGTGATCGACATCTCGCAGACGGTCGCGCCCAAGAGCGACCAGCTCAACGCCGACGACCTGATCGGCGGCCCGCGCACCATCACGGTCACGCGCGTGTCGAAGATGAAGGAGCCGGATCAGCCGATCGCGATCTACTTCGAGGGCGACGGCGGCAAGCCGTACAAGCCCGGCAAGTCGATGCGCCGCGTGCTCCTGCGGATTTGGGGCCAGGACGGCGCCACATACGCCGGTCGGCGGATGACGCTCTACCGGGACGACACCGTGCAGTTCGGCGGCGCGGCCGTCGGCGGTATCCGGATCAGCCACATGTCGGGGATCTCCTCGGCGGTGACGATGGCGCTGACGGTCACCCGGGCGAGCCGCAAGCCATTCACGGTCAAGCCGCTGGCCGAGGAGCGCAGGCCGGCGCCGGAGCAGCAGCGGCTCGCTCCGCCGACCGGCGAGGACGGGTCGGAGAACCAGCGCCAGCCGTCCTCGCGCGACCGCCTGTACGCCGCCGCCCGGGCCGCGGCCGCGAAGGGCAGCGACGCGCTACGCGCCTTCCGCGCGGACCTCGACCCGCGGGCCGATCGCGCCCTCGACGACATCGCCGACGAGCTGGAGCGGATCGCAGCCGGTGCGGACGTCGCCGACGACGATGGCTTCCCCGGCTTCGCGCCGGCAGACGAGCAGGCCGCCTGATGAGCTGGATCAGCTTCATCATCGGGCTGGCCGTGGGTCTCGCCTTGGCCGGCGCTGCCTGGGGGCTCGCGTCCTCCTACCGCGCCCTCAAGGCCGAGGACGCCGCGCGAGGGGAGGGCGACCGCTGATGGGCGCCCCGATCCTCCGCGGCTCGCCGCAGCACGACCTATTCGCGCTCACGGCCGAGCGCCTGGTCTACGACGACGCTGTCGAGATGACCCTCGCCTCGCTCCAGGCCTACGGACCGCAGCACGAGCACTGGGCCATGGCGTGGTCGGGCGGGAAGGACTCGACCGCAACGCTGACCCTGATCGTCCACCTGATCGAGGCAGGCCGGCTCGCGCCGCCGAAGACGCTGACCGTCTACTACGCCGACACTCGCCAAGAGCTGACGCCGCTCGCGATCGCCGCGGCCGACGTCATGGCGCGTCTCGCTGGCTTCCCGTGGATCCGACTGCGCGTCGTCACCGCGCCGCTCGACCGCCGATTCCTCGTCTACATCCTCGGCCGGGGCGTCCCGCCGCCGAACAACAACACGCTCCGCTGGTGCACCCGGCAGATCAAGATCGACCCGATGGCGGCCGCGATCGAGGCCGACCTCGCCGGCCTGCCCGCGACCGACACGGTGCTGACGATCACCGGCGTCCGCCAGGGCGAGAGCGCGATCCGCGACAAGCGGATCGAGATGAGCTGCTCGAAGGACGGCGCCGAGTGCGGGCAAGGCTGGTATCAGCAGGTCCTGCCCGACATGAAGGGCGTGCGCGGCCGGCTCGCGACCCTCGCGCCGATCCTGCACTGGCGGGTCTGCAACGTCTGGGACTGGCTGCGGGTCTACGCGCCGATGCGCGCCTATGGCGGCTGGGCGACGGCGATGCTGGCCGACGCCTACGGTGGCGACGAGGCCGAGGAGGCGAACGCGCGCACCGGCTGCGTCGGCTGCCCGCTGGCTGCCCGGGACAAGGCCCTCGAGGCCGTCGTCGCGCTGCCGGCCTGGTCGTACCTCGCGCCGCTGCTCGGCCTGCGGCCGATCTACCGGGAGCTGCGGCTCGCCCGGAACCGGCTGCGCCAGCCCGGCGGCGAGACCCGCAAGGACGGAACGCTGGTGCCGAACCAGCAGCGCATGGGCCCGATCACCCTGCCGGCGCGCCTGGACGCGCTCGACCGGATCCTTGCCATCCAGGCCGCCTGCAACGCCGAGGCTGACCGGCTCGGCCGTCCGCACGTCGACCTGCTCAACGCCGAGGAGGAGGCGCGCATCCGCGAGCTGATCGCCGCCGGCACCTGGCCGCAGCGGTGGACCGGCGACGAGCCGACCGCCGACGTGCCGCTTGATGCGGTCTTCTCGGACGGGTCCGTGCAACCCCTTCTCATCGGAGCTGAGCTGTGAACGCGCCCCTCGTCATCGACAGCTTCGCAGGCGGCGGCGGCGCCTCCGAGGGCATCCGGGCCGCGATCGGTCGGGACCCGGACTATGCGCTGAACCACGACGGCTTGGCGCTGGCCATGCACCGGCTCAACCACCCGGCCACGAAGCACATCGAGGAGGATGTGTGGAACGTCGATGCGGTGGGCCTGTGCGCCGGCCGGGACGTCGGGCTCCTCTGGATGAGCCCGGACTGCAAGCACTTCAGCAAGGCGGCGGGCGGGAAGCCCCGCGAGAAGGCGATCCGCGGTCTGGCCTGGGTCGGCGTGCGCTGGATCAAGAGCCTGCCGAAGCGCCAGCGCCCGCGCGTCGTGTTCCTGGAGAACGTCGAGGAGTTTCAGGATTGGGGGCCGCTGCTAGAGGACGGCCGGCCGTGCCCGGTCCAGCGCGGCGCCACGTTCAAGCAATTTGTCGCCGCCCTGGAGGCCATGGGCTACGTCGTCGAGTGGCGCGAGCTGCGCGCCTGCGACTATGGCGCGCCGACGATCCGGAAGCGGCTGTTCCTGATCGCGCGCCGCGACGGCAAGCCGATCGTCTGGCCGGAGCCGACCCACGGCGCGCCGGACAGCGAGGGTGTGCGGGCCGGGCGGCTCCTGCCCTGGCGGACCGCCGCCGAGATCATCGACTGGTCGCTGCCGTGCCCGTCGATCTTCGAGACCTCGGCGGAGATCAAGGCGAAGCACGGGATCCGCGCGAACCGGCCACTCGCCGACGCCACCATGGCCCGGATCGCCAAGGGGACGATGCGCTACGTCGTGAACGCGGCGAAGCCGTTCCTGGTGCGGGTGAACCACGGGGACAGCCGCGGCAGGCGGGACCGCGGGCTCGATGAGCCGATGCCGACGGCGACGCACTTCGGCGGCGACGCGCTGGTGCAGCCCTTCGTCACCTACGGCCAGCAGGGCGGCGGCAACCGGGACGCTGGCGACCCGCTGCACACGATCTGCGCCAGCCCGAAGGACCAGAACGCGATCGTCGCGCCCTTCGTGACCAAGTTCAACCGCGGGGCGACCGGCCACGAGATCGATTGCCCGCTGGCCACCGTGACCTCGCACGCCAGCGAGACGCACGGCGGCGGGGCGGCGCCGCTCGGCATCGTGGCGCCCGTCATCGTCAACGTCGCCAACGGCCAGACCACCGGCCGCGCGCCGAACGTCTGGCCGGCCGAGGATCCGCTTCGGACGGTGACGCAGGCCGGGACGCGCGCTGTCGTGGCGCCCTTCCTCGCCCCGCGCCTGCAGGAGAAGCCGGGCGACGAGCCCCGCACCCGCGCGATCGATCTGCCGGCGGCGACCATCACCGCCAGCGACGTGCTGCCCGGCCACCTGGTCGGCGCTTGCCTCGTCCCGCGCTACGGCGAGCGGCCCGGGCAGGACCCACGCGCCCGGTCCGTCGAGGAGCCCGCGCCCGTCATCGTGCCGACCGGCAACGAGGGCAGCCTCGCCGCGGTCCACCTCGCCCGCGATTTCGGCATGTCGGTCGGGGCCGGCGTCGACGAGCCGGCGCCGACTGTCATGCCGCACGGCCAGGGCAAGACGAAGGTCGTTGCCGCCTTCCTGGCGCAACACAACACGGCCCGGGACGGCGCGGTGAACCCCGGGACGGACGCCCGCGCGCCGGTCTCCACCATCACGGCCGCGGGCGGGCACCAGAACGTCGTCGCCGCGCACCTGCTCAACCTGCGCGGCTCGGACCGCCGGGACGCCCCGGTCGACCGGCCCGCGCCGACGGCCACCGGCGGCGGCAACCACGCGGCCGCGGTCTACGCCTTCCTGGCGAAGTACTATGGCGAGGGGCTGCCCTCGCAGTCCGCGGACGAGCCGCTGCACACGCTCACCGCCAAGCCCCGGCACGGCGTGGTCACGGTCACGATCCAGGGCCAGCCCTACGCGATCGTCGACATCGGCATGCGGATGCTGACCCCGCGCGAGCGCTTCAACGCGCAGGGCTTCCGCCCGGACTACGTGATCGACCGCGGCGAGCTGGAGGACGGCTCGCTCGTGCCGCTCACCCTCGAGCAGCAGGGCCGCATGTGCGGGAACAGCGTCTGCCCGCAGATGGCGGAGGCGCTCGTCGCTGCGAACTACCGCGAGGCTGATGCCCGCGTGCGCCCGGCCGCCCAGGCCGTCCCGATGCCCCTCTTTGCCGCGGAGTAGCAGCATGGCCGAGTCCAGCACCATCACGCGCGAGCCGGAGATCTCGGCGCGCGACGTCGCCGCGATCCCGCCCGACGATTATCCGGCGGTCCAGCAGGCCCTTAAGCGGGCGGCCGCGACCGACGACCAGGTCGCGAAGAACTACGCGCTGAAGCGGGCGGCCGAGAGCATCGGTTTGCTCTCCGACCACCAGCCCTTCCCGGTCGAGCCGTTCTCGGATGGCGCCTATCCCGCGGTGTTTCTGCTGATCCGTGAGAGCCTGGAGGCGGGCGCGCCCGGCGTCGCCTCCGGGATCAAGGATGCGATGGCCCGGAGCGCCGCGCTGAAGGTGGTTGCCAGGAAGCTTGCGCCGGCCGCCTACGGGGACAAGCGCCAGCCCCACTACACCCACGCCATGGCCGGTGTGGAGGGCATGTGCGCAACCCTGCACCTCCGCGACGGCTCGCTGGAGCTCGTCTTCAAGGACGAGGAGTTGGACCTCATCAACGAAGAGGGCCGCGACCTCTACGTGGCGCGCATCGCGGCGTCCGAGGTGGTCCACCTTCGGCAGTGGCTGATCGACTTCCTGCCGGCGTCCGAGGCCGAGATCAGCGCGGGGCATGGCGTAGCGCCGCCCGTGAGCGTCACCGTTCCCGCGCCCGGCACCGAGGAACGGCTCTTCTGGCTGGAGGCGGCCGAGCAGCACGGCTTCGAGGCGACCGACGGCGAGGAGGAGCTGCCCGCCTTTGACCCGCCCGCCTACCTCGCCACCGAGGACGAGGTGCTGAAGCTCATGGCCGCGGCCCGTGAGCAGGGCCGCAAGGATGTCCTAGCGTCCCTCGCCCCCGCGACCGAAACGTCGGGAGCCTGAGAGATGGCGAGCGAAAATCTCAGCCGACAGGTCGCTGACCAGTGCCGCGTGGTGGCGCATCTCGCGACCGCCATTGCCAAGGTGCATTCCGACTACGCCGCCCTGATCGAAGCCGGCGCCATGTCGGATCTCCACGAGCGCATCGGCCGGCGCACGGCGTCGCTGATGGAACGCCTCGGCGACGCCCTCAACGGCATGGACGCGACCTCTGCGGATGACGACTGGACCTATCCGGTCTTCCGCGAGGCGCAGCGTCTCTTTCCTACCTCGGAGGCCTGAAGCCATGGCCGAAGCAACCAACCCGATCACCACCGCTTCCTGCCCGCGTGTCGGAGAAGACTGGGTTCTCGTGCCGCGCGTGCTGGATGAGCGCATGCGGAAGACCTTGCACAGCAGCGTGTCGATCCGCTGCTACCTCGACAAGCGCGAAGCCTCCATCCTGAACGATCAGGCTTGGTGGGAAGCTGTCCTTGCGGCTGCCCGCGCGCCCGTCGCCAACAGTCCGGCCGAACTCTCGGCGCTCGCCGAACTGTCGGATGCCGCCACGCCCGGCGCTTGGTACACCGTCGATACGCCCTGGGGCGACGGCACTTGGCTCGTCGCCGGCAACCCCGACCCGCACGCCGGCACGATGGTCTGCGACTGCCAGGACGTGAACGAGAGCCGGCCGGAAGACGGCCCAGATGCGGCCGATGATGCCGCTTTCATTGCGGCCAGCGTGAACTACGTCCGGAAGCTGCTCGCCCTCCGCACCCTTCAGGCTGGCGGGGAGGTGCGCAATGGGTGAGATCGCATCCATGATCCTCGACGGCACGCTGGATAGCGAGACCTTCGAATATCTCGGCGAGCCAGTGGGCTATCCCCGCACTGCCCACGATGAGCAGGCCGAGCGCCGCGTCAAGCGCACGAAGGAACGCCGCGAGCGCCGGAAACGGTCGAAGGCTCGTGCTGCCCGCAAGGATGGAGGCTCCAATGCCTAATCTGATCGCAGCAGATCGCACCCCGAGTTTCACGACGGCGCTGGCGCCTCTGGACGATGAGAGCCGTCCGCTCACAGACAGCGCCCTGCCGTCCAGCATGATCTGGGCAGGCGGGGAGGCATACGACGAACTGCGGCGCAGGTGCGCACTGCCGGCCGAAGATCCAGATGCCTTGGATCTGGATAGCTGCGCTCTCGCGGTCGGCATCTACCGGGCTATGATGAAGGCTTTGGTCGAGGATGTACCCAGGGTCTTTCTCACCCCCTCCGACGCTCCGTCCACCACGGGGGCGGATCGATGAGCGTACTTTCCGCTGTCCTCATTCTCATCGACACGCTCACCGACGAAGAGCGCCTGACGGTGCTCCGTCGCCTGCGACCCGAGGGCCATGTCATTGCAATCCGAGGTGACGTGTCAAGCCGCGTCGCCGAGGTGATCCGGCCCGGTCGCGAGTACGGCATCGACGAGATCGCCGTCGCCGTGCGGGCCGACGCTCCAGAGACCACCTACAAGCAGATCTACAACGCCCTGGCCTATCTCGTCCGCCATGGCGGCGTGCGCCGAGTCCGGTACGGCGTCTATCGCTCCTCCGAAGCTCTGGAGGCGGCGGAATGACGTCCCCCGCCCCCGATACCGGCCGGACGGCCGAGGACGAGATGGAGGCCGAGATCGGCTTTGCCTTCGCTCGCTACCTGAGTGCAAGCGATCTCGACGTGTCTTTGCGCAGGCGCGTCAAGGCGGCCGTCGAGCCGATCCTTGAAGACCTCATAGCTGCACGGAAGGAGCGGGATGAGGCACTTGTTCGATCCACTGAGGACGAGATCGCCTCAAGCTGGGATCAGGCCATTTCGGACCTGACCAAGGGCATGCTCGCGAAGTCCGAAGCCAACCTCATCACCCTCGCCAAGATGTACGGCGAGGCGTGCCGGGAGCTAGCGAAGGCTCGCTTGGATGCTCACCAGCAGCGCTTGGTCGTGGACGCCTGCCAGCAGGTCGCCGGCAAGGCCCTCGGCTACCCGTGGTTCAAGGACGACCAGAAGAACTTCCCCGGCAGCACCGAGGAGCACGGCGTCTGCATCGGCGAGCACGTCGAAGAGACCATCGTCGAGGAGCTGGCCAAGGCATACGCCCACCTCCGCGCCGAGAACGCCAACCTCCGGGATAGGGTGAGGGAAGCGGAGAAGGCCCTCAAGCCGTTCGCGGACGTCTGCGACGCTGACCACATGCGGTACGTCAAGGACGAGCAGGTTCTTGAGCTTTCGACCCGTGCCGAGGTGCCGGTCAGCGAGAAGCTGCGGGGCCGGGATTTCAGAGCCGCCCGCTTCGCTCTCGTCGCCAAGGCCGCTCCTCTCCCCGACAGTGACACAGGAGGATTCCGTGATTGACCCCGCGCGCAGTGTCGTGCCGTTCCAGGCGGCCGCTCGCGAGTTAGGCCTGCACCCGGCGACGCTTCGTCGGATGTGCAAGACCGGTCGCGGTCCTACGCTTCTTCGGCTTAGCGAGCGGCGGCTCGGGATCCGTCGCGGCGACCTGGAGGACTGGATTAAGACTCGTCACGAAGCCCCCGAGCGCGTCTAGGGCCTCGCGCTTCTCCGTGGCGTAGACCGCCCGGTTGTAGATGCCGGCCACGCCCGCCTTGTGGCCGGAGATGTGGTTGAGCACCGCCTCGACGACGTGCGGGAGCACCTTGAGCCGGTCGGTCATGAGCGTCGCGGCCGTGCGTCGGAGATCGTGCAGCCGCCACCCCGTGACGCCGGACCGCTTGTCGAGCGCGGCCTTCGCCTTCGAGAAGCCCTGGAACCCGTTCCCACCCTGGCCGAACACGAACGCCTGCCCCTCGATGTCCTGCATAGTCGAGAGGATCTGCAGGGCAGGGGCCGACAGTGGCACGTCGTGGTCGAGGCCGTTCTTCACCCGGGCCCCGGGCAGCGACCAGAGGGCGCCCGCGAGATTGAGCTCCGGCCACATCATCTCGGCGACCTCGTCGCGCCGCTGCCCGGTCAGGAGCAGCAGCCGCACGATCCGTCCGAAGTCGTCGTCCCGGCAGGCCTTCAGCACCCGGGCGATCTCGTCCTCCGAGAGCACCCGCGCGCGCCGCACTTCCGGCGCCGGCTTCGGCACCCCCATGACGGGGTTCAGCTCGGCCTTGCCCGTCCCGACGAGCCACGCGAAGTGCGCCGACAGTGCTGACCGGGCGCGGTTGGCCGCGTGCGGCCCGGTCTCGCGCCGGATCTCGGCGAGCCGGTCCGAGATCTTCTGGCGGTCGACCGTGTGAAGCGGCACTTTGTGCAGTGGCTTCCAGACGGTGCGGAGGTATCGCGTCGCCTCGGCGTGGTAGGCCGGCCGCATGTTCGGCTCCGCCGCCTCAAGGTAGGGATCGACGACGGCGCCGAGGGTGATCGCCGCGCGCGCTTTGGCCTTCGCCTTCTCGGCGTGCGGGTCCTCGCCGAGCTTCGCCCGGGCCAAGCGCTCGCCGGCGGCCCGGCGCGCATCGGCGGCCGTCAGCACCCCAACCTTGCCGAGCGTCTCTCGTTTCGATTGCCCGAGCGCATTCCGGTACTGGACGACCCAGGCCCGCGAGCCGCCCTGGCTCACGCTCACCCCGAACCCAGGCAGGTCGTCGTCGAACACCACGACCTTGTCGCGCCCAGCCGGGACCTGGAGGGCGAGGGCGGTCTGGTTGGTGAGGCGCATGGGGATCCGGTAAGCAGATAGTAAGCGGTAAGCACGCGGCGGGTTAGCAAGTCGGCTCGCACCATGAGAGGGTACACGTACACAAGCCTCTCAGCGCCTTAGGCTTCTGCGGTCCGGTAAGCAGTCCTGTCAACTAATTCCCTGTATACCCCGTGTTTCGTAATGAGGGGGTCGGGGGTTCGAATCCCTCTTGCGGCACCACTTCCCCCGGACGTTTCCCGAAAGCATACACGAGCGAGCCGCTGGCCGACGTCCTGTGCCGGCTCGAGCGGGCGTGAGCCCGTCGGCTGAGGCGCGCGGCGACGGGCTCGCTCAGGCTATGGCCAGCACGGCCGCGATCGCCGCCACGCCCACGGCGAGCCAGGCGGCGTAATCGCCAATCAAGCCGCTATGGAGCATTTCCAGCGCGCGGGTCGGCGCCGATTGCGTCGCGCTGACCGGCCGGACCACGAACGCGGGCAGGTGTCTGCGGAACAGCCCGTAGCCCGCGCCGACCAGGGCGGCGGCGACCGAGGCCCAGGGGAGCCCGCCGGGCCCCTCCGCCAGCGCGTGCACGGTCGACCGATGCATGAAGGCCGACGCCGCCCGCGGGAGGGCGTGCTCGATGAGAGCCGCCGGCAGAGCGATATCGAGCGCGAGGAGAAGGCAGCACGGCGCCAGCATCAGCCAGAGCGGCCGGTTGGCCTTCTCGCGCTCGTCCGCGCTCGGGGCGCCGGCTTCGTCGCCGGGATCGGGCCCGAGCCCGAGGAAGATCCGGCCCGCGGCCCGCAGCACCGCGGCCCCGGTCAGCGCCGCGCCGATGGCACCGGCCGCCGGCGCCACCCCGTGCCCCTGCTGCCAGAGCGCGCCCTGGATGAGGCGCGTGCCCTGGTCGAGCACACCGAGGGGCAGGCCGCAGAGCAGCAGCCCGGCCAGGGCCATGGCGACGCCGGCGGGCCAGATCCCCCGTCCGAGGCCGCGCAGGGCGATCTCGTCGATGCTGGCCTGGGTGGCGAGCAGGATGCCGGCGATCATGAACAGGGCGCCCTTCACCAGCCCGTGCCCGACCACATAGACGAGCATCCCGCCGGTCCCGTCGACCGAGAGGGCGCCGAGGCCGGTGAGCATGATGCCGGCATGCGAAATGGTCGAGAAGGCGAGCAGCCGCTTGAGGTGCCGCTGCAGCAGCGCCATCCAGCCGCCCAGGAGGGCGGTGAAGCTGCCCAGGCCGATGAGGAGCCCCGGCAGGGCGTGCTGGACCTGATCGGAGCCGCCGAACACGACGGCGCTCACCTTCGCGAGGCCGAACAGGCCGAGCGAGACCATCGATCCGGAGAAGATCACCGAGACCGGGCTCGGCGCGACCGCGTGCGCGTCGGCGAGCCAGAACTGGAACGGCACGATCGCGCCTTTGATCATCAGGGCGGCCGCGACGAGGCAGAACGCCCCGGCCACCACCGGATCCCGGCCGCCCCGCGCCACCGCCGCCGCGATGCCCTCGAAGTCGAGCGTGCCGGTCTGGGCGTAGATCAGCCCGATGCCGCCGAGCATCAGGAAGCCCGCGAGGCTGTTCACCACCGTGAAGTTGATGGCGCCCGCCAGCGACGACTCCGCCAGGTGGTAGGCCGTGAGCGCGAAGGCCGCGACGCTCATCACCTCGAACCACACGAACAGGTTGAACATGTCGCGGGTGAAGCAGAACCCGACCATGGCGGCCAGGAACAGCAGCATCAGGATGTGGAAGTGGCCGTGGGTGCGGTCGAAGAAGCCCCAGGCGAACACGAAGGTCAGCGCGTAGAGCAGCCCGATGAAGGCCGCGACCCAGCCGCTGGCCTCGTCCACCGAGAAGCCGATCCCGAGATGGACGCCGTCGCGCGGCTCCCAGCCGCCGAACCAGTAGACCAGCGGCCCGTCGGCGGCGTGTGTGGCGATGACGCCGCAGAGCACCGCGACGGTGAGCGCCGCCAGCGTCGCCAGGATGTCGGGCAGGCGGCCGGGCAGGACGTGCGCGGTCGCCAGCATCGCGGCGCAAACCACGAGCGGGACGGCGACGGGCAGGGGCAGGAGGGCGGCCGGGAAGGCGGTCACGGGGCGTTCCGCTCCGCGTCGCGCACGCGGCCGGATCCCGCATCGCGCCCGGACTTGCCGCCCGCGCGCATGGGCCGGAGCTTCTCCGGGTCCAGGCTGCCGCCGCGCTTGTAGGCCTGGATGGTCAGGACGAGGAGGAGGGCGGTGAGCGTCGCGCCGACCACGATGTCGGTGAGCACCAGCGCCTGCATCACCGGGTCCACGGCGGGCGTCCCCGGCGGATGGTCGTAGAAGATCGGCGCGATGCTGCCCCAGCGATAGCCGAGGCCGAGCAGCAGCACGTAGGTCGCCGATTGGCACACGCCGAGGCAGCCCACGAGGTGGATGAAGTTGCGGCTCGTGGCGATGCCGTAGAGGCCGATCCCGAACAGCCACGCGGCGACCGCGTAGGGCAGGACACTGGTGACCGCACTCACGCGGATTCCTCCCCCGGCTCCTCGGGCGCGTCGGCCTCGCGGGTCTCCTCCATGAATTCTAGGAAGAGCTGCGTGAAACCGCCCGTCACCGCGAGGGCGACGCCGAGGTTCTCGACCAGCATCAGGCCGCCGGAGAACAGGTCGCGGAAGGTGCCGAACGGCAGGATGTTCTGCATGAAGGCGGCGCCGGTGAGCATCGGCACCAGCCCGCACAGCGCGAAGAGCAGCGCGCCGCCCCCCTCCAGGGCGTCGAGCCAGTGGCTGCGGATGGCGTCGCGCCAGCCGGCATAGCCCTCGCCGAGGTAGATCAGCAGGGTTCCGGAGGCGAGGATGACGCCGCCCTGGAAGCCGCCGCCCGGCGTGACGGTCGCGTGCAGCACGACGTAGAGGCCGAACAGCGCGGTGAGCGGGCCGGCGACGCGGCACGCGAGCACGACGGCCTCGGAGCGCGGGATCACGGCCCGGCCGGGCCGGCGCATGGCGCGCTCGGAGTTGCCCTCGCCGCGCCGCCCGCGCAGCAGCACCACCGTCCCGGTGATGGCGGCGAGCAGCATGAACTCCTCGCCGAGGGTGTCGAGGCCGCGCAGGTCGAAGTTGATGGCACTCACCATGTTGGCGACGTGCCGGGCCTCCGGAACGATCGCGTTGATGCGCGCGCCGTACTGGGCGATCGTCGATCCGAAGGGCGGCAAGCCGGCGATCACCGCGGCCGCGCCCGGGAGGAGGACGAGGCCCGCGACGGCCAGGAGGGCGACGCGGGCGCGCGGGCTCACGATTCCTCCTCGGGCGGCTGCGTCCGCACGGCCATCAGGGCCACGAGGAAGAGGAGCGGCACCGCCGCCGAACCGACCGCCAGCTCCGAGAGCGCGACGTCTGGGGCCTGGAGGGCGTCGAATAGGATCGCCAGGATGAGCCCGTTGACCGCGATGGCGAAGACCTGCCGCGCGGGGTCGCGCACGAGGACCACGGCGGTTCCGGAGACCGCGGTGAGCAGGAAGAGCAGCGGCAGGATGACCGTCATGCCGAGCGGCCCTCGCGCATCAGCACGGCCCGGCCGGAGACGTGCGACAGCACCGCCGCCCAGGCGAGGAACACCACCATCATCACCAGGATCTTGAGCGAGCGCCCGGAGACGCCGTCCGCGAGGAAGGCCGCCACCGTCACGAGGATCGCGGCCGCGACGTTCAGGAACGCGGGCGCGTGAATCCGGTCGAGCGCCCGGGGCAGGCGCCAGAGGGCGAGGGCCGCGAGCCACGCGGCCGCCACGGCAAGGGCCAGGACCGAGCCGATCGCGACGCTCATATCCAGCGCTCCAGGAAGACCGCGAGCAGCATCGTGCCGGGCAAGTTGAGCAGGACCAGGGTGAGGGCGAGATCGGTGATCGACGCCTGATCGGTGGCGAAGGCCATCAGCGTCAGGATCAGGACCGTGACGCTGCCGGCGAGCTGGTAGGCGGCGAAACGCTGACCGGGTCTGCCCCGCCACGCGAGCACCGCGGCCACCGCGAGCGGCGGCAGCAGCGCCAGGATGGCGACCGTCCAGACGCTCATCGCGCCTCCTCCAGGCCGTGCGTCACCACGGTTCCGTGCGCGCGGTCGAGGGTGAGCACGTAGCTGTCGGGGGCGAGCGACGCGGCCAGAAGCCCGACCGCCCGCGCGGCCGGCGCCGCCTCGCCCTCCGGCGTGGCCCAGGCGATCTCGGCGGCGCTCCGCTCCCGGGTCGCGCCGCCGCCGGCGCGACCGAGGACCGCGCGCAGGAGGTGCAGCCCGACGCGGGCGCTCTGGCGCGGCATGTCGCGGATGGCGGGGCCGAGCGGGCGGAGCGCCTCACGGTCGAAGCGGAAGCGCAGCCCGCCGCGCCGTCCGACGCCCCACCACCAGAGTGTGCCGAGACTGGCGCAGCCGACGGCGGCCATCCCCTCGTTCAGGCTCACCGAGCCGGCGAAGACCATGTAGGTGAGGGCGAGGACGACCCAGATCGCTGCGCCGTCGCGCCGCGAACGCTTCCCGAGCCCGCCGATCGGTCCTGCCTGCGTCGATCCTGCCCGCATCGATCCTGACCGGCGCGCCCCGCGGAAGCGTGACCATGCGCGTGTCCGACCAAACGTGGCCGCGGTCGTCGGCGTTCCCGGAACCCGGGGACACGGTTCCGTGTAGGGCGATGAGGAGTGGGAGTGCCCATGAAAGCCGAGATCCTCACTATCCGCTTCGTCCACGAGGGCTGGAGCCGCTTCGGGATTGCGCGGGTGCGCCTCGCCGACGGGGCCGTCGTCGAGCGCGAGATCGAGGACCACGGCAACTCGGTCGGGATCCTGCCCTACGACCCGGAGCGGAAGGTCGCGACGCTCGTGCGCGAGCTGCGGGTGCCGCCGCTGTTCGCGGCCGGCGAGCAGGTTCAGCTGGAGGCCCCGGCGGGGCTGATCGACGCCGGCAGCCCGGAGGAGAATGCCCGCCGCGAGGCGCTGGAGGAGGTGGGCCTGCGCCTGCGGGCGCTCGAATTCGTCGGCGCCACCTATTCCTGCGCCAGCCTGACCACCGAGAAGATCCACCTCTACCTCGCGCCCTACGGCCGGGCGGATCGCGCGGAGGCGGGCGGCGGGGCCGAGGGCGAGCACGAGAACATCCGGGTGGTCGAGATGCCGCTGGCCGAGCTCGCCGCCCGCGCCGACCGCGCCGAGATCACCGACCTCAAGACGCTCACCCTGGTCCTGGCGCTCCGCGCCCGTCATCCGGAGCTGTTCGCCCTGTGAGACGCCGCCGCGCGTTCGCCCGGGGGCTGCTGACCGCGCTGGTGGTCGTCGGCGTCGCGTGGGTCGCTTTCCACCTGCGCTGAGCGGGGCCCGGGCGGCCATCGTGCGGAGGGGTCCAGCGCGTCGAAGAGCCCGCGCCCCGTCTTGATCGCCGGCCGCGACGGGCCCATCGTCCGGGCCACACACGGGAGGTCACCGGATGACGCGCGCCTGCATCGTGGGCTGGGCCCACACCCCCTTCGGCAAGCTCGAGGAGCCCGATGTCGAGGGGCTGATCGCCCGGGTCTCGGGCGAGGCGCTGGCCCATGCCGGCGTCGAGGACGCGCAGGTCGACGGCATCTACGTGGGCTCGATGAACACCGGCTTCTCGAAGCAGGGCTTCGAGGGCTCGCTGGTGGCAGTGAACCGGCCGGGCCTCGCCCACGCCCCGGCAACCCACCTGGAGAACGCCTGCGCCACCGGGTCGGCGGCCCTCTACGCGGCCCTCGACTTCGTCGACAGCGGCCGCGGCCGGGTCGCCCTGGTGATCGGCGCCGAGAAGATGACGGCCAAGAGCGTCGCCGAGACCGGCGACATCCTGCTGGGCGCCTCCTACCGGAAGGAGGAGGCCGACATCGAGGGCGGGTTCGCGGGCGTGTTCGGGCGGATCGCGGCGGGCTACTTCCAGCGCTACGGCGACCGCAGCGAGGAGCTGGCCCGCATCGCCGCCAAGAACCACCGCAACGGCGTCGGCAATCCCTACGCGCATCTGCGCAAGGATCTCGGCTTCGACTTCTGCAACCGGGTCTCGGAGAAGAACCCCTACGTGGCCGCCCCCCTGCGGCGCACGGACTGCTCGCTGATCTCGGACGGCGCGGCGGCCCTGGTGGTGGCCGATGCCGAGACGGCCGAGGGCCTGGAGCGGGCGATCGGCTTCCGCGCCCGGGCCCACGTCAACGACATCCTGCCCCTGTCCCGCCGCGACCCGGCGGAGTTCAAGGGCGCGCGGATGGCTTGGGAGAGGGCGCGGGCCCAGGCCGGGATCGCCAACGAGGACCTCTCCTTCGTGGAGACCCACGACTGCTTCACGATCGCCGAGCTGATCGAGTACGAGGCGATGGGCCTCGCCGCGCCGGGCGAGGGTTTTCGCGTGGTGCGCGAGGGGCTCGCCGAGAAGGGCGGCCGGCTGCCGATCAACCCGTCCGGCGGGTTGAAGGCCAAGGGTCATCCTGTGGGGGCGACCGGCGTGTCGATGCACGTCATGGCCTGCCTCCAGCTCATGGGCGAGGCCGGTGAGATGCAGGTGCCCGGGGCGGAGCTCGCCGGGATCTTCAACATGGGCGGCGCGGCGGTCGCCAACTACGTGTCGATCCTGGAGCGGCGGCGCTGAGGCCGTCCCGGTTGCGGCCAATCCCTGCCCGCCGTGGCCGTCCTCGCGGGCAGCGCGAAGCAATCCAGCGGCCTCACGATCGTCGAGATCGCGCGGCTCTGGGTCGCTTCGCCGCGCTCGCGATGACGGACTAGAGGAGGCGATCCAGCGCCTGCTGGAGATCGGCGATGAGGTCGGCCTCGTTCTCCAGCCCGATCGACAGCCGCACGGTCTCGGGCCCGACCCGCGCGGCGGCCTTCTCGTGCTCCGGCAGCTGCCGGTGCGTGGTCGAGGACGGGTGGATCGCCAGCGACTTGATCTCGCCGATGTTCACCAAGTGAGAGATCAGCTCCAGGCCGGCGATGAACCGCAGCGCCGCCGGCTCGCCGCCCTTCAGCGCGAAGGTGAAGATCGAGCCCGGCCCGTCCGGGGTGTAGCGGCGGGCGAGGTCCTCGCCGGTCTGGCCCGGCAACATCGGGTAGCTCACCCAGGCCACGGCCGGGTGATCCTTCAGGAAGGCCGCCACCGCCCGGGCGTTGGCGCAGTGCCGCTCCATGCGCAGCGGCAGGGTCTCGATCCCCATGAGCGTCAGGAACGCGTTCATCGGCGACAGGCCGGGCCCGAGGTCCCGCAGACCGAAGAACCGGCACGCCGCCGCGAAGGGGGTCGCCGGGAAGGCTTCGGTGAGCACCAGCCCGTCGTAGTCCGGCCAGGGCTCGGTGATCAGGTTGTAGCCACCGGCCTTCGCCCAGTCGAAGCGCCCGGCGTCGCAGATCACGCCGCCGATGGTCTGGCCGGAGCCGCTCAGGAACTTCGAGGTGGAGTGCCAGACGATGTCGGCGCCGTGCTCGATCGGCCGGATCAGGGCCGGCGAGGCGAGGGTGTTGTCGACGACGAGCGGCAGGTTGTGGCGGCGGGCCACCGCGGCGATGCCGTCGAGGTTCACCACCGACGCGCAGGGGTTCACGATCGATTCGCAGAAGATGGCCCGGCAGTCCGGGGTGATCGCCGCCTCGAAATCCTCCGGGGCCATACCGCGCGCGAAGCGCGGCTTCAGGTCGTAGCGCCCGTCAAGCCGGCGCATCAGGCCGAGCGACCCGCCGAACAGGCGCGGCGACGCAACGTAGGCGTCGCCGCCCTTCAACAGCGTCATCAGAATGAGCTGCATGGCCGACTGTCCGGAGGACACCGCCACACCCGCCTTCGCGCCTTCCAGATCGGCGATCCGGCGCTCCAGCGCGGCGACCGTCGGGTTGGATCCGCGCGAGTAGGAGAAGCCGGTCCGGCGGCCCGCGAAGATGTCGGCGGCCTGCTCGGTCGAGTCGAAGACGAAGCCGTTGGTGAAGTAGATCGGCTGGACCCGGGCGCCCGTGGCGGGATCGGGCGCCGCGCCGGCGTGTATGGCCCGGGTCGCGAAGCGGTGCGGTCTATTCTTGTCCGTCATGGCTCTCGGTCGGGTGTTCAGGGCCCGGACCGGGTGTCAGCCCGAGCGGATCCGTGCGTCAAGCCGCGCGGCGGATGAAGGCCTGCAGGGTCCGGACCAGGGTGGTCGGCTCGTAGGGCTTCGGGATGAACCGGGCGCCCTCCGGCATGTCGTTGGGACCGGGCGTGCCCATGCCCGACACCACCAGCACGGGAATCGACGGCCAGCGATGCGCGACGAGGCGCGCCAGGGCGAAGCCGTCCATCGAACCCTGCGGCATGTCGACGTCGGTCATCAGGACCCCGACGTCGTCGCGGTTCTCCAAAACCTTCAGCGCCTTGTCGGCATGCGTCGCCTCGACGACGGTGAAGCCCGCATCCGCGAGGGTGTCCGAGGCCTCCATCAGAAGGAGGCCGTCATCTTCCACGAGGAGAACGACGGGGTGGTCGGACGGGCTATCTGACATCAGACCTGCGAAGGTGCGTCTCAATTCCGAAACCCGCGCCCTATTCCTCCGGGGCTCCCCCCGTCAAGGCGCGGGGCCGGATCCGTCAGGCCGCCTCCTCGCGCTTGCCGAGGCGCTTGTCGAGGTAGGTGTCGACCGTCTGTGTCAGTTCCTCGACCTTGCCGTCGAAGAAATGGTTGGCGCCCTCGACCATCTGGTGCTCGATGATGACGCCCTTCTGGGTCTTCACCTTCTCGATCACCGGCATGACCTCGCGGGCGGGCGCGACCCGGTCCTCGGAGCCGTGCACGAACAGGCCGGAGGAGGGGCAGGGGGCCAGGAAGGTGAAGTCGTAGCGGTTCGCCATGGCGGCGATGGAGATGAATCCCTCGATCTCGGGGCGGCGCATCAGGAGCTGCATCCCGATCCATGAGCCGAAGGACACGCCGGCGATCCAGCAGGACTTCGCCTCCGGGTTGACCGATTGCACCCAGTCGAGGGCGGCCGCGGCGTCCGACAGCTCGCCCGAGCCGTGGTCGAACGACCCCTGGCTGCGTCCCACCCCGCGGAAATTGAAACGCAGGGCCGCGAATCCGCGATTGGCGAAGGTGTAGAAAAGGTTGTACACAATTTGATTGTTCATCGTACCCCCGAACTGGGGGTGCGGGTGCAGGATGATGGCGATCGGCGCGCCGCGCTTCTTGGGGGCTTGATAACGGCCTTCCAGGCGGCCGGCCGGGCCAGTGAAGATCACTTCGGGCATCGCTCGTCTCTCGCTCCGGAGATCGCCCGCCGGGCGATCGGCGCGGCGGCGCAGCAGCCTTGACTCATCGCGCGCGCACCATAAAAGCAGTCTTAGAACAGTTCTAGGCGATTAGAACTGTTCTAAACAAGCCGTCCGAAGCACTGCGTTGGCTGCCACGCCGACCGTGCTGGGTCGGCGGGATCTCATTTTCTCGGCGCGCCTTAGCACGCCGAGCCGGCGCGCGGGCAAGGAATTGTGACGCGCCGCAGCAGAGGGCTTAACGGAACGCGGATGAGCCGGGCACGCGCCTATCTCGACTACAACGCCACCGCGCCGGTCCGCCCGGACGTCGCGGTGGCGGTCGCGCGCGCGCTCACGCTCCCCGGGAACCCGTCCTCGATCCACGCGGAGGGACGGGCGGCCCGGGCCGCCCTCGAAGCGGCCCGTACCCAGGTGGCGGCGCTCGTGAACGCCCGGCCCGAGCAGGTCGTCTTCACCAGCGGCGGGACCGAGGCGGCGAACGCGGTCCTGTCGGGCGCCCTCCGTCGCGGCGGCGCGGCGGCCCCGAGGCGGCTGCTCCACTCCGCCACGGAGCATCCCTGCGTCGCCGCCGGTCACCGGTTCCCTGACGCGGCCGTCGAGGAAGTCCCGGTCACCGCCGACGGCGTGGTCGATCTCGCCGCCCTGGAGGCGCGCCTGGGTGCTCTCGCCGACGAGACTCTGCTCCTCTCGGTCCACGCCGCCAACAACGAGACCGGCGCGGTGCAGCCGCTGGCCGAGATCGTCGGCCTGGCGCGGGCGCACGGCCGGACCCTGGTCCACAGCGACGCCGTGCAGGCCGTCGGCAAGATCCCCCTCGACATGGCGGCGCTCGGCCTCGACGCGCTGACCCTCTCGGGCCACAAGTTCGCGGCGCCCAAGGGGGTCGGCGCGCTGGTCCTGGCCGAGGGCGTCAGCCTGGAGAGCGCCTTCCTGCGCGGGGGCGGCCAGGAGCGGCGGCTGCGCTGCGGCACCGAGTGCCTGCCGGCCATCGTCGGCATGGGCGAGGCCGCCCGGATCGCCCGCGCGGCGCTCGACGCGGAGGCCGCGCGCCTCTCCGTCCTCCGGGACCGGATCGAGGCTGGCGTGCGCACCATGGCGCCCGACGCGGTGGTGTTCGCCGCCGGAGCGCCGCGCCTGCCCAACACCCTGAGTTTCTCGGTCCCGGGGCTCGACGCGCCCTCGGCCCTGATCGCCCTCGACCTCGCCGGCGTGGCGGTGTCGTCGGGCTCGGCCTGCTCGTCGGGCAAGGTCGCGCGCTCGGCGACGCTCGCCGCGATGGGCGTCGGTTCCGACCTCGCCGGGGGGGCGCTGCGCGTCAGCCTCGGCTGGAACACGGTGGACGAGGAGGTGGCATGCTTCCTCGACGCCTTCGAACGGGTCGTGGAGACCCTATATAGACGGCGAGGCCAGGCGGCCTGAGCGCCGCCCCCCCGCTTTCCGACAGACGCTTCCCGGTCCTTGACGCCGGAGATGCCTAGGAGACGCTGATGCCTGCTGTGCAGGAAACCATTGATCGGGTCCGCTCGATCGACCTCGACCAGTACAAGTACGGGTTCGAGACCACGATCGAGATGGAGAAGTCCGAGAAGGGCATCTCCGAGGACGTCGTCCGCTTCATCTCGGCCAAGAAGAACGAGCCCGCGTGGCTGCTGGAGTGGCGCCTCGACGCCTACCGGCGCTGGCTGACCATGAAGGAGCCGGAGTGGGCCCGCGTCTCCTACGACAAGGTCGACTACAACGACATCTACTACTACGCCGCCCCGAAGCGGCAGGGCCCGGAATCGCTCGATGAGATCGATCCCGAGATCCTGAAGACCTACGAGAAGCTCGGCATCCCGCTGCGCGAGGTCGAGGTGCTGGAAGGCATCGCGCCGGAGCGCCGGGTCGCGGTCGACGCCGTGTTCGATTCGGTCTCGGTGGCCACCACCTTCAAGAAGGAGCTGGAGAAGGCCGGCGTGATCTTCATGCCGATCTCCGAGGCGGTGCGCGAGCACCCCGAGCTGGTGCAGAAGTACCTCGGCTCGGTCGTGCCGGTGACCGACAACTTCTTCGCGACGCTGAACTCGGCCGTCTTCTCCGACGGGTCGTTCGTCTACATCCCGCCGGGCGTGCGCTGCCCGATGGAGCTGTCGACCTACTTCCGCATCAACGAGCGCGACACCGGCCAGTTCGAGCGCACGCTGATCATCGCCGACAAGGGCTCCTACGTCTCGTATCTCGAGGGCTGCACCGCCCCGAAGCGCGACGACAACCAGCTCCACGCCGCGGTGGTCGAGCTGGTCGCCCTGGACGATGCTGAGATCAAGTACTCGACCGTTCAGAACTGGTACCCGGGCGACAACGAGGGCAAGGGCGGGATCTACAACTTCGTCACGAAGCGCGGCGACTGCCGCGGCGCCCGCTCGAAGATCTCGTGGACGCAGGTCGAGACCGGCTCGGCGATCACCTGGAAGTACCCGTCCTGCATCCTGCGCGGCGACGATTCCCGCGGCGAGTTCTACTCGATCGCGGTGTCGAACGGCATGCAGCAGGTCGATTCCGGCACCAAGATGATCCATCTCGGCAAGAACACGACGAGCCGGATCATCTCGAAGGGCATCTCGGCCGGCCGGTCGCAGAACACCTACCGGGGCCTCGTCTCGGCGCACCGGAAGGCCAAGGGCGCGCGCAACTTCACGAACTGCGACTCCCTGCTGATCGGCGACCAGTGCGGCGCGCACACCGTGCCCTACATCGAGTCGAAGAACGCCTCGGCCGTCTTCGAGCACGAGGCGACGACCTCGAAGATTTCCGAGGAGCAGAAGTTCTACTGCCAGCAGCGCGGCCTCTCCGAGGAGGAGGCGACCGCGCTCATCGTCAACGGCTTCGTCCGGGACGTGCTGCAGCAGCTGCCGATGGAGTTCGCCGTCGAGGCCCAGAAGCTGATCTCGATCAGCCTGGAAGGCTCGGTGGGCTGACCACCTGGGCGGATACGACGACGACGTGCTGCGCGCGGCCCATCGGCACAGCGCGCGGCACGCCGACGAGGTCAGGAGCAGCGTCCTGTGCGGGTGCTTCTTCTGCCTCGAGGTTTTCGCGCCGGACGAGATCGCGGGCTGGATCGCCGATGAGGGCACCGCCCTCTGTCCCCGGTGCGGCATCGACGCGGTGATCGGCGACCTCTCCGGCTACCCGGCCGGGAGCGCCGCGTTCCTGCGGGCGATGCGGGACGAATGGTTTTGAAGGACTTGGACTGACATGCTGGAAATCAAGAACCTCGTCGTGCAGATCGAGGACAACCGCATCCTGAACGGCCTCAACCTGACCGTGAACGACGGCGAGGTCGCGGCGATCATGGGCCCGAACGGCTCGGGCAAGTCGACCCTCTCCTACGTCATCGCCGGCAAGGAAGATTACGAGGTTCTCGACGGCGAGATCCTGCTCGACGGGCAGAACGTTCTGGAGATGGCTGCCGACGAGCGCGCCGCGGCCGGCATCTTCCTGGCCTTCCAGTACCCGCTGGAGATCCCCGGCGTCGGCACCATGACCTTCCTCAAGGCCTGCCTGAACGCGCAGCGCAAGGCGCGCGGCGAGGCCGAGCTGTCGACCCCCGACTTCATCCGGGCGGTGAACGGCGCGGCCGACAAGCTCGAGATCAACAAGGAGATGCTCAAGCGCGCCCTCAACGTCGGCTTCTCCGGCGGCGAGAAGAAGCGCATGGAGATCCTCCAGATGGCGCTGCTGCAGCCGAAGTTCTGCGTGCTCGACGAGACCGATTCCGGCCTCGACATCGACGCCCTGCGGATCGTCTCCGAGGGCGTGAACGCGCTCCGCGACCAGGGCCGCTCGTTCCTGGTGATCACCCACTACCAGCGCCTGCTCAACCATATCGTGCCCGACACCGTGCACGTCATGTCGAAGGGCCAGATCGTGAAGACCGGCGGCAAGGAGCTCGCCCTCGAGCTCGAGGCCTCCGGCTACGCCGAGTACCGCACCGGGGAGGCGGCCTGAGCCATGGCCGACGTCACCAACCTCCGCTCCCCCGCCGAGGCCGGCCTGTCGAAGCTGTTCGAGTCGGCCCGCCAGAGCTTCGCCAGCGAGAAGGCGATCGCCCGCGAGGAGGCCTTCCGCTTCTTCGAGGCGACCGGCCTGCCGAGCCGGCGGGTCGAGGCTTTCAAGTACACGGACCTGCGCGCCGCCATCACGGAGGCCGCGCCCCCGGCCGAGGCGCCGAGCCTCGACGTCGCCCGGGCGGCCGTCGCCGGGGCGAAGGGCTTCTCCGGCATCGAGGCCGCGCGCCTGACCTTCGTGAACGGCCATCTCGTCCGCGAGCTGTCGGATCTCGACCGGATCCCCGAGGGCATCACGGTCGTCCCGATGTCCGAGGCGCTGACGAAGGCGCATGTCGACCTGAAACAGCTCGCGCCGGTGGCGCAGGCCCGGGAGAACCCGGTCTACCAGCTCAACACCGCCTTCCTGGCGGACGGCGCGCTGATCACGGTGGCGCCCGGCGCGAAGCCGGCGCGGCCGCTGCACCTGCGCTTCGTGGGCGCCGGGAACACGCCGTTCTCGACGGCGACCCGCGTGCTCGTCCAGATCGGCGAGGGCGCGGAGTTCGGTCTCCTGGAGAGCCACGAGGGTCCGGACGGGCTCACCTGCCAGCCGAACGACGCCCTCGACGTGGTGGTCGGCCCCAAGGCCGCCTTCCGGCACACCCGCCTGAACAAGCAGGGCGACGCCGCCATCGCGCTCTCGACCCTGTCGCTCAAGGTCGAGGCCGAGGGTCAGGTCGAGACCGTGAACCTCGTGACCGGAGCGGTCCTGTCGCGCCACCAGATCTTCGTCCACGTCGCGGGCGACGACACCAACGTCGTGGTCAACGGCGCCGCCATGCTGCGCAAGGGTCAGCTCGCCGACTCGACGCTGCTCGCCGATCACGCCGCTGTCGGCGGCGTCGGCCGCGAGCAGTTCAAGTGGATCATCGACGGCGACGCCACCGGCGTGTTCCAGGGCAAGATCATCGTCCGTCAGGCTGCCCAGCAGACCGACGGCAAGATGAAGTCCGACTGCCTCCTCCTCACCGACGAGGGACAGATGATGAACAAGCCGGAGCTGGAGATCTTCGCCGACGACGTCGCCTGCGGCCACGGGGCCACCTGCGGCGCGCCGGACGAGGATCTGCTGTTCTACCTGATGGCCCGCGGCCTGCCGCGCGCGACCGCCGAGAGCCTGCTCGTCCAGGCCTTCGTCGGCGAGGCCGTCGAGGCGGTCACGCACGAGGGCGCCCGCGCGGCGCTCATCGGCGAGATCGAGGCCTGGCTCCAGGCGCGCGGCTGATCGGACCCGGCCGGTCCGCTCCGCGGACCGGCCCTTCTCGATGCCTGATCCCGGCCTGAGGCCACCGCGGCAGCGCGCCTCGGGGCGGGGTCCAGGAATCGCAACGCCAGCCGGAGGCCTCCGAGGCCTCCGCTTCGCTCCGGCACCTCAGGATGAGGGCTGTTCCCGGGATCGGCGAAGTCTTCGGAAGGTCGCGACCATGAACGCACCCGTCCTCACCCCCACCTACGACGTCGCGGCGATCCGGAAGGATTTCCCGATCCTGGGCCAGCAGGTCTACGGCAAGCCGCTCGTCTACCTCGACAACGCCGCCTCGGCGCAGAAGCCCCGGCAGGTGATCGACGCGATGGTCTCCTGCATGGAGACCGGCTACGCCAACGTCCATCGCGGCCTGCACTACATGGCGAACGCCGCCACCGAGGGCTTCGAGGGCGCGCGCGAGACCACGCGCCAGTTCCTCAACGCCGCCTCGACGGACGAGATCATCTTCACCCGCAACGCCACCGAGGCCTACAACCTCGTGGCCTCGTCGATGGGCTGGGCCGGCCTGATCGGGGAGGGGGACGAGATCATCCTCTCGATCATGGAGCACCACTCCAACATCGTGCCCTGGCACTTCTTGCGCGAGCGCCGGGGCGCCGTGATCAAGTGGGCCCCGGTGGACGACCAGGGCAATTTCCTGGTCGAGGAATACGAGAAGCTGTTCTCGCCGCGGACCAAGATGGTGGCGATCACCCACATGTCGAACGTGCTCGGCACGGTGACGCCCGCCGCCGAGATCGTGCGCATCGCCCATGCCCACGGCGTGCCGGTCCTGCTCGACGGGGCCCAGAGCGCGGTGCACCAGCCCGTCGACGTGCGGGCGCTCGATTGCGACTTCTTCGTCTTCACCGGCCACAAGGTCTACGGCCCGACCGGGATCGGCGTGCTCTACGGCAAGAAGGAATGGCTGGAGCGCCTGCCGCCCTACCAGGGCGGCGGCGAGATGATCCGGACGGTCAGCGAGGACGCGATCACCTACAACGATCCGCCCCACCGGTTCGAGGCCGGCACCCCGGCCATCATCGAGGCGGTCGGTCTCGGCGCCGCGCTCGAGTACATGATGAATCTCGGGCGCGACGCGATCGCCGCCCACGAGGCGAAGCTCACGGCCTACGCGCAGGAGCGCCTCGGCGCGATGAATTCCCTGCGCCTCATCGGCACCGCACCGGGCAAGGGCGGCGTGATCGCCTTCGAGATGAAGGGCGCGCACGCCCACGACATCGCCACGGTGATCGACCGGCAGGGCGTGGCGGTGCGGGCCGGGACCCACTGCGCGATGCCGCTGCTCAACCGCTTCGGCGTCACCTCGACCTGCCGCGCCTCGTTCGGGCTTTACAACACGACCGCCGAGATCGATGCCCTTGCCGAGGCGCTCGGCAGAGCAGAAATGCTGTTCACCTGATACTGGGATGAGGCTGGTCCCGCCCGCGCGGGCCCGGGGAGAGTGAAGCGATGAGCACCGACGCCACCATCACGGGCGGCAAGAACGCCCCCGACGTCGCCGGCGACTCGACGATCCCGCAGGCGGAACTGGACCGCCTGACCGACGACATCGTCGCGGCGCTGAAGACGGTCTACGATCCCGAGATTCCGGCCGACATCTACGAGCTCGGCCTGATCTACAAGGTCGATATCGGCGACGATCGCGTCGTCGCGATCGACATGACCCTCACGGCGCCCGGCTGCCCGGTCGCGGGCGAGATGCCCGGCTGGGTCGAGAACGCGGTGTCCGCCGTGCCGGGGGTCCAGTCCTGCGCGGTGACCATGGTCTTCGACCCGCCGTGGGACCAGAGCCGCATGTCCGACGAGGCCCGCGTCGCCCTCGACATGTGGTAGCGCCCCCGCGGAGCGTCACGGCTTCCCGAAGGGACTCCCGGGCGCGACGCGCGGACCCTGCGCGTCGCCCGATCGTCGTTGCACGGGAAAGGCTCGCACCGCGCCCCGGTCGCGGGCGGCGAGTGTCGACGCCGGCGCGATCTGCGGACTTCTACGCAGCCGTTAAGGCCCCGCTAACCATGACCCCGCAGATCGGTGGCGGCCGCCGCGAGGGCGGCCTCTCCTCGATACAGTTGGTGGAAGCGGATGGCTGCGGGCTACGTGGTCGCGGCGTTCTTGGAGGCGGCCGGGCTGGCCGGCCTCGTGATCGCCGTGCTCAAGATGCGGACGGAGCGGCGGGCGCGGGCCGCGGACTTGCGGAGCTTCCTTCGCTCCGGACAGATCCCGTCCGTCGAGATCGGGGGGATGCGCCGTCCCGCGGACGCCGCCCTGCGGTTGATCGCCGTCCCGTACACGACCGGCCGGGGCGGCGCTTCGGCGGCTCGGCCGTCGGCCGCCCGCGCGGCGCTCGGACGCGCCTTCATGTCCGGCGGCGCGGCGCCGCGGGCCGGGTTGATTGGCGCGATCAGCGCAGGATGACGTCGAGGCCGCTGCCGAGCAGGACCACGGCGCTGAGCGTCAGCATGAACTTCAGGTCTTCGAGACGGGCGCTCATGATCGATCCTCGATGTTCGGCTGAAGGGCCGCCGTTCCGATGACCGATGATCACCAGATTAACGAATTTTTCGCGAGTCCTTTCAGGATCCGTTAGGGATTTACCGACGGTTTCCCTTTGCTAACGTTACCGATGTGTTAAGGCGCCTTCCGGAGCCGCCGGCTCAATCTGGTCCGGCGAGGCGGCACGACACGCGCCGGCCGGCACTCACGAAGGTTCGAGCCATGTCTCCTCGTCCGCGCACGACCTTCGGGCGGGCCGTCGACTGGATGTTTCGCGACCGGACCACCGGCGCGATCACCGTGGCGCAGTGGCCGAACCTGCCGCTCTGGCTGTTCGCGGGCCTGAGCCTCGCGGCCTGGCTGGCCCAGGACAGGGGAGAGCTGGCCCCCTGGCTGCCGGCCTCCTCTCTGTCCTTCGGGGCCGATATCGCGCTGACATGGTGGGCGATCGACGAGCTCCTGCGCGGCGTGAATCCCTGGCGCCGGATCCTCGGTGCAGCGACCCTGATCGGCCTGGCCGCGCTGATCACGCTTCGGCGAGCGGCCTAGTGCCGGAACCATGCTACCGGCAATTGTATTTCTGGATGTTGATTCGGAACGGAGGCTGAACCGACTTCGCCGATTACAGATGAGCGGCACAAGATCTCGGTCCGGGGTGGCTGTCCGCGCGTTCTGGACAGTGCGGCCCTGCCAAGCTGATACCATAACGGTAGGTTGCACCCGCCGAGAAAGTGTGGATGGTCGTGCCGCGCGCCGCGTGAGCAGCGTCCGTGGGCATCCCGTGCATCCGAGCTCGGCCGAAGGACTGGTTTCGAAGAGATCATGACGGACGCGGGCGGATTCGATCTCGACGGCACGGCGAACTCCGCTCATGAGCGGGAAGTGCTGCTTCGCCAGATCGCCCACGCGCTGAACGTCCCGGTCTCGATCTTCCGCGGGCCGCCGGGGTCCCCGGCAGCCGGCGGC
This sequence comes from Methylobacterium sp. Leaf361, assembly GCF_001424445.1. NCBI lineage: Bacteria > Pseudomonadati > Pseudomonadota > Alphaproteobacteria > Hyphomicrobiales > Methylobacteriaceae > Methylobacterium > Methylobacterium sp. Leaf361. The sequence continues at coordinate 74,187 of NZ_LMPY01000012.1, forward strand.
CCGAGCGCCGCGGAATGCGCCGCCCTGCTGACCGCCTTCTCGCGCATCGAGGATCCGGAACTCCGCAAGGAGTGCCTCGCGCTGGCGGAGCGCCTCGGCCGCCGGTGAGCGGCGGGCGCCCTCGCGGTGCGGTGGCGCACACGGGCTCGGTCAGCGCCGGTCATTCACCATGCTATAGGGGCGCCCGCCGCCGGAGGCGTCCCGCTCGGCCGGCCCCTCGCGTGTCCGGCGCCTGAGCATGGTTGCCGGACCCGTGCACGCTCCCGCTCGCACCAGGCTCTGATGCCGATCATCTCCATCTCGAAGCTGTCGAAGACCTACACGTCCGGCTTCACAGCCCTGCGCGACATCGACCTCGCCATCGAGCGCGGCGAGATCTTCGCGCTGCTCGGTCCGAACGGAGCGGGCAAATCCACGCTCATCAACATCGTCTGCGGGATCGTCACCGCGAGTGCGGGGACCGTCCTGGTCGACGGCCACGATATCGCGGCGGATTACCGCGCCGCGCGCCGGGCCATCGGGCTCGTCCCGCAGGAACTCACCACCGACGCCTTCGAGACGGTGCTGAACACCGTGAGCTTCTCCCGCGGCCTGTTCGGGCTGCGGCCGGATCCCGGGCATATCGAGCGGATCCTCCGGGCGCTGTCCCTCTGGGACAAGCGCGACAGCCGGCTGATGACCCTGTCGGGCGGCATGAAGCGGCGGGTGCTCATCGCCAAGGCGCTGTCGCACGAGCCCCGGGTGCTGTTCCTCGACGAGCCCACGGCGGGCGTCGACGTGGAGCTGCGCCAGGACATGTGGCGCCTCGTGCGCGACCTGCGCCAGCAGGGCGTCACCGTCATCCTCACCACCCACTATATCGAGGAGGCCGAGGAGATGGCCGACCGCATCGGCGTGATCCGCCGGGGCGAGATCATCCTCGTGGAGGAGAAGGCCGCGCTGATGCGCAAGCTCGGGCGCAAGCAGCTGACGCTCCACCTCCAGCAGCCGATCGCCGCGGTACCGCCGGAACTCGCCGATTACGGCCTGGCGCTCGGCGGGGAGGGGACCGAGCTGGTCTACACCTACGACACCCGCGCCGAGCGCACCGGCATCACCGGGCTCCTGACCGGCCTCGCGGCGGCGGGCATCCGCTTCAACGACCTCCACACCGAGCAGAGCTCGCTGGAGGACATCTTCGTCGGCCTCGTGCGCGAGGAGAGGGCACAGCCATGAGCGCGGCGTTCAGCATGAACTGGCCGGCGATCCGGGCCATCTACCTGTTCGAGATGGGCCGCTTCTGGCGCACCGCCGGGCAGAGCATCCTGGCCCCGGTCATCTCGACGACCCTGTACTTCGTGGTGTTCGGCGCGGCGATCGGCTCCCGGGTCTCGGCGGTCGACGACGTGCCCTACGGGCTGTTCATCGTGCCCGGCCTGATCATGCTCTCGCTGCTGACGCAGAGCATCTCCAACGCCTCGTTCGGCATCTACTTCCCGCGCTTCGCCGGCACGATCTACGAGATCCTGTCGGCACCGATCTCGCCGCTGGAGGTGGTGCTGGGCTTCGTCGGCGCCGCGGCCTCGAAGTCGATCCTGATCGGGCTGATCATCCTGGCCACCTCGGCCCTGTTCGTGCCGCTGCGGATCGACCACCCGCTCTGGATGATCGGGTTCCTGCTGCTCACCGCGGTGACGTTCAGCCTGTTCGGCTTCGTCATCGGCCTGTGGGCGGACGGGTTCGAGAAGCTGCAGCTGGTCCCGCTCCTCGTGGTGACCCCGCTCACTTTCCTGGGCGGCAGCTTCTACGCGATCAGCATGCTGCCGCCGTTCTGGCACGCGGTGAGCCTGCTGAACCCGGTCGTGTACCTGATCAGCGGGTTCCGCTGGGCGTTCTTCGGCAAGGCCGACGTGAACATCGCGGTCAGCCTCGGCATGACCGCGCTGTTCCTGGTGATCTGCCTCGGCCTCGTGACCTACATCTTCCGCACGGGCTACCGGCTGAAGAGCTGAGGCCTCAGGGCTGCGCGGCCAGGAAGGCCAGCACCCCGTCCCGGTGCGGCTTGGCGCCGACCGCCGTGGAGTGGTCCTTGCCCTCGATCTCGAGGGCCCGGGCGTCCGGGATCAGGGCGGCGAGGGCCGGCCCAGAGCCCGCGACCGTGTCGAGGGTCCCGACCGAGACCAGGACCGGCACCTCGATCTGCGCGAGCTCGCCCCGGCTGAGCGTCTGGCGCGAGCCGCGCATGCAGGCGGCGAGCGCCCGCAGGTCGCTCCGGGTCTGCTCGGCGAACATCCGGAAGGCCGCCGCCGTGGGGTTGGGCGCGGGCGTCCCGGCGGGCGCCTCCAGGGCCTCGGCGATGCCGGAGGGCAGGCCCTTGCCCTCGATCAGGTGCATCCCGAGGCCGCCGATCAGGGCCGAGCGCACCCGGTCCGCGTGGTCGAGCGCGAGATGCGCGGTGATCCGCCCGCCCATCGAGTACCCCATGACGTGGGCGCGGCCGATCCCGAGATGGTCGAGGAGCCGGACCGCGTCGCCGGCCATCGCCTCGGAGCTGTAGGCGGCCGGATCGTAGAGCTTCTCGCTCTCGCCGTGGCCGCGGTTGTCCAGCGCGATCGCGCGGTAGCCGGCCTGAGTCAGGGCCTTCACCCACTGGGTGTTGACCCAGTTGACCGCGTGGTTCGACGCGAATCCGTGGATCAGCAGGATCGGCTTGCCCGGACCGTCCGCCGGCGGGACGTCGATATAGGCGATCCGCACGCCGTCGGAATTGAAGGACTCCATGCCGCGCAACCTGTGTTCATCAAGCTCGGCCACGGCTTAGACCACCCGGGCGCGCGGGAGCAACGCGGATCGATCCGCTTGCGGGTCGGAGCGCCGGCTGGCAAACCGCCCCGGTCATGACGGACACGCAGCCCTACGGCACCTACGAACCGTCCGGCCTCGTGGCGGCGATCACCCGCCGCACGAACCGGATCCCGGCCGAGTCCTGGTACGGGCGGCGCCTCGCGCTGTTCCTGCGCCGGATCGCGATCGCGCGCCTCGGGGGCAAGCCCCTCGACGTGACCCGCTACGGCGCGCGGATGCGGCTGCACCCGTACAACAACAACTGCGAGAAGAAGGTGCTCTTCACCCCGCAGTTCTTCGACCCGGAGGAGCGGGCGCTGCTGCAGGAGCGCCTGCCGCGGGACTGTGTGTTCCTCGACATCGGCGCCAATGTCGGCGCCTACGCGCTGTGCGTGGCCGCCTTCTCGGGGCCGGGCGCGCGGATCGTCGCGGTCGAGCCGCAGCCGGACGTGTTCGACCGCCTGACCTACAACATCGCCCAGAACCCGTTCCACACCGTCAAGGCGGTCGCCTGCGCGGTGGCCGACAAGGCCGGCGAGCTGACCCTGTTCATCGATCCGCGCAACCGCGGCGAGTCGAGCCTGCGCATCGTCGGCACCAACGAGGGCGCGCGGATCACCGTGCCGGCGGTGACGCTCCTCGACCTGCTGCGCAGCGAGGGCCTCGACCGCGTCGACGCCATCAAGCTCGACGTCGAGGGCGCCGAGGACCTGATCCTGGAACCGTTCCTCCGCGAGGCGCCGGACGCGCTCCTGCCGCGGATCCTGCTGGTCGAGAACGGCACCGGCCAGTGGCAGCTCGACCTGCTGCGGCATCTGGGGCGCTACGGCTACCGCGAGATCGCGCGCTCGCGTCTCAACCTGATGTTCGAGCGCGGCGCCGTCAGGCCGGCGTGATCACCGGGATCTCCTCGGCGATGGCGACGCCCTCCGGCGCGACGGCGCAGCGATAGGCACGGACCGCCACGCCCGCCGCGCGCGCCTCGCGGAACGCCCGGTCGAAGGCGGGATCGATGTCCCGGGCGACGTCGAAGGCCTCGGCCCGCAACTGCACGACGATGACCACCAGCGCGCGACCGCCCTCGGCCACGACCTGGGCCAGGTCGCGCATGTGCCGGGCGCTGCGGGCCGCCTTGCAGTCCGGGAACTCGGCCAGGCCCGCCCGCCGCATCAGGTGGCAGTTCTTGACCTCGACGTGGCATGGCCCCGTAGCCGCGCCGCTCGCGAGGAAGTCGACCCGGCTGGCCGCGGCGTAGCGCACCTCGGGCCTCAGCGCGTCGTGGCCGTCGAGCGCCGCGATCGCGCCGGCCCGGAAGGCCTCGGCCACGAGCGCGTTCGGCCGCATCGTGTTGATGCCGACCCACTGCGCCCCGCCGGGGAGGTCGGCCTCCACCAGCTCCCAGGTGAGCGGCAGCTTGCGCGCGGGGTTGCTCGAGCGCGACAGCAGCACGCGCGCGCCCGGCGTATTGAGCCCGAGCATGGCTCCGGGATTGGGGCAGTGAACGGTGACGCGGCCGTCATCGGTGTCGATATCGGCGAGGAAGCGCTTGTAGCGCTGCACGAGCCGTCCCGGCACCAGCGACGCGGCGAACTGCATGGGATCCTCGGGGTTCACGTAGTCGCGGGCCGCGGTCGCGCTATCTGCCTGCAGGACCCGCCCGACGCCAGAGTTCCATGAACCAGCCTTCCGAATCCGTCACCGCCGCGATCCTCGTCATCGGCGACGAGATCCTCTCGGGTCGCACCAAGGACAAGAACATCGGCACCATCGCCGACTTCCTCACCGCCGCCGGGATCGACCTGCGCGAGGTGCGGATCGTGCCCGACGAGGCGGCCATGATCGTCGAGGCGGTCAACGCCCTGCGCGCCCGCTACACCTACCTGTTCACCACCGGCGGGATCGGCCCGACCCACGACGACATCACCGCCGACTGCGTGGCCGAGGCCTTCGGGGTCGGCATCGACGTCGACGAGCGCGCCCGGGCGATGCTGCTGGAGCGGCACAAACCCGAGGATCTCAACGAGGCCCGCCTGCGCATGGCGCGGATCCCGTTCGGGGCCGACCTGATCGCCAATCCTGTCTCGAAGGCACCGGGCTTCCGCATCGGCAACGTCCACGTGATGGCCGGCGTGCCCAGCATCATGCAGGCCATGCTGGACTCGATCGCCCCGACGCTGACGGGCGGCGCCGCGATGCTGTCCGAGACGATCGAGGCGGCCGGCCTCCCGGAGGGCAGCTACGCGGGCGGCCTCGGCGAGATCGCGAGGGCGCGGCAAGCCGTCTCCATCGGCTCGTACCCGGCGATCACGCCGGAGGGCTTCCGCAACCGGATCGTCGTGCGCAGCCGGGACCCGGAGGCCCTCGCCGAGGCGCGCGGCGCCGTCGAGGCCCTGCTGGCGCGGCTCACGGCCTGACTCGTCCCGTCCGATCGATCGTGTTGCGTAGCGGAGCTGTCGGATGGTGCGGGATAGGGACAAGCGGGCCGACCCCGAGACGCGCCGGGACGAGCTGCTGAAGGAAGTCTCCGAGATCGGCCGGCCCGACGCCTACGTCCTGCACGAGGTCATCCGGCTCGAGGGCGACGAGGAGCTGCGGCGCCACGGCCTCGCGCTGTTCCTCTCGGCCTTCGCGGCCGGGCTCAGCATCGCACTGTCGCTGATCGTGCCGGGCGTCCTGCGGACCCACCTGCCGGAAACCGACTGGGCCAAGATCGTCGGCTCGATGGGTTACGCGGTCGGGTTCCTGGTCGTCGTCCTGGGGCGCCAGCAGCTCTTCACCGAGAACACCATCACGCCGATCCTGCCGCTCCTGCACGACCGCTCCGTGAAGACGGCGCTCCGCGTCGTCAGGCTCTGGATGATCGTGCTGTCGGGCAACATCCTGGGCACACTCGCGATCGCGACGGTGCTGGCCTATTCGGGCGCCTTCGAGCCGCCGGTCCTCAGGGCCTTCGCGGAGATCAGCCACGACGCCATCGCGCACGGGTTCTGGGCGACCTTCGTCAAGGCCGTCTTCGCCGGATGGATGATCGCCCTGATGGTCTGGTTCCTGCCGGCCACCGCCAGCGCGGCGCCGTTCGTGATCCTCCTGATGACGTGGCTGGTGGCGCTCTGCAGCCTCGCCCACATCGTGGCCGGCTCCGTCGAGGCCTTCTACCTCGTGGTCACGGGCGCCGCGTCGCTGCACGATTACGCGGTGAAGTTCTTCCTGCCGACGCTGCTCGGCAACACGTTCGGCGGCGTGGCGCTGGTGGCGGTGCTGAACTACGGGCAGGTCGCCCCCGAGGTCGAGGAGACCAAGGCGGTCGAGGGCGAGCGTCCGGACTGAGGCCGAGGACTCGGGCCGAGGACCGGGCAGCCGGGCGGCACCGCCCGCCGCCCGCGACGACGGATCCGCGCCGGCCGCCTCAGTCGAGCCGCACCGGCGGGCTGATCAGGTGGTCGAGATCGTCGAGGACCCAGGTCATCGTCCCGCGCAGCGGGCCGTAGAGCCCGATCTGGTGCTGCCGGTAGAGGAGGTCGTGCGTCAGCCGCGCCGAGAGCCCGTTCAGGCGCCCGCCGCCGAACGTGTAGCGGCCGAGCGTGCCCCAGCCGTTGAAATCCGCGAGCGAGACGATCGCGCCCTTCTCGGCATAGCGGAACGGAGGCAGGTCCGCGTCGGGCGCATCCCCGCGGGCCAGCGCGCGGCCGAGATGGCGCGCGAGATGCTGCGCCTGCTGGCGTGCGGCCTGCGCCGTTGCCGGAACGGGGTGGCCGGTCCGGGAGTCGGTGAGGCTGGCGCAGTCGCCGAGGGCGACGATGGCCGGATCCCGGGTCGTGCGCAGGTCCGGGCGGACGACGAGTTGCCCGGCCCGCGAGCGCTCCAGGCCGTCGAGGCCGGCAAGCACGTCCGGCGCCTTGACGCCGGCGGCCCAGACCTTCAGCCCGGCCGGGATGCGGCGGCCGTCCTTCAGGATGAACCCGTCCGCGTCCGCGGCCGTCACCGTCGCGCCGGTCCGGACCTCCACGTCGAGATCCGACAGGGTGCGGGCGGCGGCGCGCGACACCTTCTCGGGGAAGGCCGGCAACAGGCGCGGCCCGCTCTCGATCAGCGTCAGGCGCAGGCGCCCTGGCAGGTCGGGCGAGCCGTAGGCCGCGAAGAGGTTGATGGCGTGCTTGAGCTCGGCGGCCAGCTCGACGCCGGTCGCACCGCCGCCCACGATGGCGATCTCCAGCAGGCCGCCGCCGTCGAGCCGGGCCAGGAGATGGCACCGCAGCTGTTCGTGGAAGTGCTCGGCCTCGGTCAGGTCGTCGATGGTCAGACAATGCTCGGCCACGCCCGGCGTGCCGAAATCGTTGGCGCGGCTGCCGATGGCGAGCACCAGCAGGTCGTAGGCGCGCTCCACCTCCGGAACCCCCTCCGCGGCCTCGACCGCGAGCCGGACGCGCCTGGCCGCCCGGTCGATGCCCACGAGGGCGCCGGGCTGGAATCGGAAGCCGTTGCGGCGCGCCTGGGCGAAGAGATCCACCTTCTGCCGGTCGGCTCGGGCCGTACCCGCCGCGAAGGTGTGCAGCATCGGCTTCCAGACGTGCGAGAGGCTGCGATCGGCGAGGGTGACGTCGGCCCGGCCGCCGCGTCCGAGGCTGGTCGCCACCTCGATCCCGGCGACGCCGCCGCCGACGATCACGATCCGTGGTCTCTCCGCCATGACGTCTCCGCATCCTCACGGGTCGGGAACGCCGGTCACGGCCTCGATGTTCGCCTCGGCGCGCGCCGATTCCGCCCGGCGTCGGAAGCGCTTCCTGCGCGGCCCGTCGACCATGAAAAAAGCCGCCCGGAGGCGGCTTTCGTGAACGTCGCGCTGCTTGCTGCGTCCGGATCAGGAGCGCATGCGGGTCCGCACCTCGCCGAGGCTCGCGCGGATCAGGTTCTGGGCGGCGTCGCCCTGCATCCGCTCGCGCAGGATCGTCTCCGAGACCTTCACGGCGGCCTCCGCGGCGGCGGCGCGGACCTGAGCCTCGGCCTGGGCTTCCGCTTGGGCGATCTTCGTCTCGGCGGCCTTGGTGCGGCGGGCCAGGAAATCGTCCAGCTTGCGGTGGCCTTCCTCGGCGGCGCGCTGGGCCTCCTCGCGGGCACCGGCGACGATCGACTCGGCCTCCTTCTCGGCCTCGGCGCGGCGGCGCTTGTAGTCGGCCAGCACGGCGGCGGCCTCCTCGCGCAGGCGCTTGGCCTCGTCGAGCTCGTGGCGGACGCGGTTGGCGCGCCCGTCCAGGCCCTTGAGCATCGTCGAGAAGGCGCCGGCCTTCCAGGCGATGCCCATGAAGATGACGAACGCGACGGCGACCCAGAATTCGGCTTCGAGCAGCATCGTGGGATCCCGTCAGTGTGCGGTGGCGTCGAGGGCGCGGTCGAGGCTCGTCCGGTCCGGGGCCTGCCCGGTCAGACGCTCGACGATGGCCGACGCGGCCTCACCCGCGATCGAGCGGACGTTGCCCATGGCGGCCTCGGTCCGCGTGCGGATCGTCGCCTCGGAGGCGGAGAGCTTGGCGTTCAGCTCGTCCTCCAGCGCCTTGCGCTTGGTCTCGGCCTCCGCGGCCAGTTCGTTCCGGGTGGTCTGCGCGATGTCGCGCGCCTTGCCCTGGGCGTCTCGGAGGGCGGTCTCGAAGGCCACGCCGGCGGCATCCGCCTCGGCCTTCATCGCCTGCGCCTGGTCCAGGTCGGCACGCAGGCGCTCGGCGCGGGCGTGCAGGATCGACTGGATCCGCGGCAGCGCGATCTTGTCCATCAGGTAGTAGAGGAGGCCGAAGGCCAGGGCGAGCCAGATCAGCTGCGCCAGGAAGCCCGAGGTCTCGAAGGGCGGGAAGGCGCCGGAATGCGCTTCCGTATGCTCGACATGGCCCGGCACGACCTGCGTGTCGGCGCCCGGGGGCGGCGTGGTGAGGGGATTGGGCTGCGCCATGAGACCGCTACACTGACACCGTTCGCTGAGGCCACCGCCGGCGCGGTGACGGACGAAGGCGGACGCCCCGTCGCGGGAGCGTCCACCCGTTCATCGGGCCGGGGCCCGGGAGGAGACCGCGGGGACCGCGGCCTCCGGCGCCGATCAGACGGCGAAGAGCAGCAGCAGCGCGATCAGCAGCGAGAAGATGCCGAGCGCCTCGGTGAGGGCGAAGCCCAGGAGCAGGGTGGCGCGCTGGCCGTCGGCCGCGGACGGGTTGCGAAGGGCGCCGGCGAGGAACTGACCGAACAGGTTGCCGAGGCCGATGCCCGCACCCGCCATGCCGAGGCAGGCGAGGCCGGCGCCGATGTACTTCGCAGCGACGGGATCCATGGTAACTCCTGAGGTCTCTTCAGATCGAAACGTGCGGTGACGTTTGCGGCGGGTGGAGCCGGCCGATCAGTGGCCGGGGTGAAGGGCGTCGTTGAGGTAGATCGCCGTCAGCGTCGCGAAGACGTAGGCCTGAAGCGCCGCAACGAGGAACTCGAGAGCGGTCAGCGCGATCGTCAGGAACAGCGGGAGCGGCGATAGCACGCTCCAGGCGCCCGCGAGAAGGAGCTGGACCACGAAGAACGCGAAGATCTTCATCGCGATGTGGCCGGCCAGCATGTTGGCGAACAGACGGACCGACAGGCTGATCGGGCGCGAGATGAACGAGATCACCTCGATCGGGACCAGGATCGCGAGGAGCGGCTTCGGCACGCCCGACGGCACGAACAGGCCGAAGAAGTGGGTGCCGTGCTTCATCACGCCGAAGATCACCACGGTGGAGATCACCAGCGCGGCGAGGCCGAAGGTGATGATCAGGTGGCTGGTCACCGCGAAGGCGTAGGGGATCATCCCGAACAGGTTCAGGACGAGCACGAACATGAACAGCGAGAACACGAGCGGCATGAACCGCTTGCCGCCGTCGCCCGTCGCCTGGTGCACGGTGTCGGCGATGAATTCGTAGAAGATCTCGGCCAGCGACTGCATGCGGCCCGGAACGACCGAGCGGGACGCGGTCGCCACGATGGTGATGAGCGCGATCACGCCGACGGCGGCGAACATGTAGAGGGCCGACTGCGTGAACGCGAGCTGCTGGTGGCCGATATGGCCCAGCGACACGAGCGGCTTCAGCTCGAACTGATGGATCGGGTCGATCGTGACCGCCATTCCCGCTTCCGCCCTTCTTGTCCGGCGCGCCGACGGGTGTCGGCCGCCCCACATTCCCCACTGACCGGCGCGCCTTATGGCTCCTGCCGATCGCGCCGTCCCGGACGCGCGCCGGCGAAACCCGACGCCCGCATCACGTTGTAGACCCCCGCGACGAACCCCAGCATCAGGAGGACGATCAGGCCCCAGGGCTTCGTCCCGAAGACATGATCGACGATCCAGCCGAGTATGCCCCCCGCGATCACGCCCGCGACGAACTCCGTGGAGAGCGTCATGGCCTGGCCCAGCGAGGATGGCCCGCCGTCCCGAGGGCGCGTGGAATGACCGGGAGCAGCCTGCGGCCGCTTCCGTTCGATCTGCGTCTCGAGACGTCTGAGCCTCGCGGAGAGTTCGCTGTCCGTCGGCGTCTGCTCGGTCCCTCTCCCATCCCTCGGATCGTCGCCGTTCACGGCTCAAAACTCATCGGGCGGGAGGCTGTGGAACCGGCTGGACACCCCCAGCAAGCGGGGCGCACCATAGTTTCGCCTATCTTGAGTGTCAAGGCGAACCCCATACACCGTAAGTAATTGATTTTAGTTTGGTATTCCAACTTTGTGCGATGCGCCGGAGCCGCGCCGCGCGCGAGGCCCCGGCGGGTCGATCAGGCGCCGATGATCGGCTTGATCACCTTCTCCATCCCCTCGACGGTCATCTCGCCGGTGTAGCGCTCGCCGTTGATGAAGAAGGTCGGGGTCGAATCCACCTTGAAGACGTCGAGGCCGCGCTGCTTCACGGCGTTGACCGCGCTGTAGATCTTCTGGTCCTTCAGGCAGGCCTCGAAGGTCTGCTTGTTGTAGCCCGCCTGCCGGAGCATCTGCTCCAGCGCGTCCACGGGCTTCGGCGTGAAGGCCCAGGCCGCCTGCTGATCGAACAGCAGGTCGGTGATCGGGTAGTACTTGGCATCGCCCTGGCAGCGCGCCAGCATGAAGGCCGCCGTGGCCAGCGGGTCGAGAGGGAATTCGCGCAGCGTGAACCGCACCTTGCCGGTGTCGATGTAGCGCTCCTTCAGGGTCGGCCACGTGGTCCGGTGGAAGGCCGCGCAGTGCGAGCAGGTCATCGAGGCGTACTCGATGATCGTGCACTTGGCGTCCGCCGGGCCGAGCCAGACATCGCCGAGCGGGCCCGGCTGCAGCAGGGCCGCCATCTCGGAATTCTGCGCCCGGGCGGGCCGCCCGAGATACGGCAGGGCGAGGCCGGCGCCGAGGGCGAGGCCGGAGAACTTGAGAGCGTCGCGTCGCGTCGTCATCGGGCAGGCTCCGCCGGATTGATCAGTCGTGGCGTCCGGATGCCGGTACTCGGGCGCGACCGTCCTGGCAAGGTGACCGAATCGACCGTTCACCGCTCCGGGCGCGTCGCCACGGCGGCGGTACCGAGGCGGTCGAGGGCCGCGCGCAGGCCGTCATCGGCGATTCCCGCCACGGCGCGCTTGACCTCGACGGCGGCGGCCGGGTCGACCCGCGCGCGGGCGGGCGCCCGGCCGGCGCGCCCGACCCGGTCCTGCTGCAGCACGATCCGGGAGACGCAGGCCCAGCCGTAATGGGCGTTGATCCGCTGGATCACCACCGGTGCGAGATGCTGCAACTCGAGCGCGAAGACGCCCTCGACGCGCACGACCAGCGTGCCGGATTCGGGCGCGGCGGACTCGCTCCGGCGGCGCTTCGGCCATTCCAGCTTGGACGGGCGGCAGTAGCGGGCCAGCCGCTCGCCGACGATCTCCGGCCACGCGGCCAGGATGTCGGTCGAGGCGAAACCCTGCGCCGCGAAGGCCGGCCCGATGCAACTCTCGATCAGTTCGGCCAGCGGTTTGACGCGCGCCATGGTGGTTCCGGCCCCGTGGATCCGCGGAGGTTAGCGCAGGATGGTTGACGAAGGGAGCACGCGCCGGCGCTTTCGCCGCCCTATGATCGCCGCGGCGCTCCGGCTATGCAGCGCGACCCCTGTCGACCCGCCCATGCCACCTCGCACAGCCACGGATCCTGAAGCCGGTCCCGGACCGCGCGCCGACGACCTGCTCGCCTGGTACGACCGGCATCGGCGGGTGCTGCCCTGGCGGGCGCTCGCCGGCGCGGTCGCCGATCCCTACCGGGTCTGGCTGTCCGAGGTGATGCTGCAGCAGACCACCATCGCGGCGGTCCGGCCGTATTTCGAGCGCTTCCTGACGCGCTTCCCCGATATCTTCGCCCTGGCCGAGGCCCCCGAGGAGGCGGTGATGTCGGCCTGGGCCGGCCTCGGCTACTACTCCCGCGCGCGCAATCTGCATGCCTGCGCGAAGGCGGTCGCGGCGGCCGGGGGGCGCTTCCCCGACACCGCCGAGGGCCTGCGCAAGCTCCCGGGAATCGGCGCCTACACGGCCGGCGCGATCGCCGCGATCGCGTTCGACCGGCCGGAGGCCGCCGTCGACGGCAATGTCGAGCGGGTCCTGAGCCGGGCCTACGCGGTGGAGGCGCCGCTCCCGGGCAGCCGGCCGGAGATCCGCCGCCTGACGCAGGCGCTCGTCCCGCAGGAGCGGCCGGGCGACTTCGCCCAGGCGCTCATGGATCTCGGCGCGACGATCTGCACGCCCAAGCGCCCCGCCTGCGCGCTCTGCCCGTGGATGCGGCCCTGCCGGGCGCGGTCGCTCGGCACGCAGGAGACCTTCCCGCGCAAGATCAGGGTCGCCAAGGGGGCGCTCCGCCGCGGCGCCGCCTTCGTGGCGATCCGCAGCGGCGACGAGGCGGTGCTGCTGCGGACCCGCGCCCCCGAGGGGCTGCTCGGCAACATGGCCGAGCCGCCGGGGAGCGCCTGGGAGCCGGATTACGACGTGGCCGCCGCCCTGCTGGACGCGCCCCTCGACGCGCGGTGGAAGCGGCTCCCGGGCCTCGTCCGCCACGGCTTCACGCATTTTCCCCTGGAGCTGACGGTGTTCGTGGCCCGCGTCGCGCTGGCGACGCCGGCTCCGGCCGGCATGCGCTTCACGCCGCGCGGCGCCCTCGCGGACGAACCGCTGCCCGGCCTCATGCGCAAGGTCCTGGCGCACGCCTTCGACCCGAAGCCGGAGCCCGAGAAGAAGCCGCGCGGGCGCCCGCGGAAGGAGCCGCCGCCGATGCCGCTGCTGGCGGCGATGGAGGCGCCGATCTCGATGCCGGATCCCGAGCCCCGACCGCGCGTGCGGGCCGTCCCGAAGCCCCAGCCGAAGCCGGCGCCGGTGCCGCCGCAGGAGACGGACGAACTGTTCGACGGGGAGGTCGAACCATCGCCCGCACCGGCGCGGGCCCGGTCATCGCCGCGGCGGCCGGGGCCGGCCCGGAAGCGGTAGCCGACCGTCATCGCGAGCGCAGCGAAGCGAAGCGACCCAGGGCAGCGCGACATCTGTCTGCGTGGCGCTGCTGGATTGCTTCGCTCCGCTCGCAGAGACGGTGTGCTGGCTCAGCCGTTGGCCATCGCCTGCCGGAGACCGGCCCGGTAGCTGTCGATCACCACCGGCTTGCCGCCGCGCTCCACGTGCCAGAACGTCCAGCCGTTGCAGGCCGGCAGGCCCTGCACCAGCGCGCCGATCTTGTGGATCGAGCCGATGACGAGGCCGTTGTCGAGCTGGCCGTCCGGGCGCACCGTGGCGCGGAACCGGCGGCGCTCGTCGGTCACGGTCTCGCCGGGGCGGATGTGGCCCGCCTCGATCACCGACAGGAACGGGACCCGCGGCTCGGCGCGCTTGGTCGGCGCCACCATGAGGGCGGCCCTCGACAGGGTCTCCACGGCGGCGATCCGCTCCCGGGCCGCCTCGGCGTAGGTCGCCTCGCGCTCGATGCCGATGAAGCGGCGGCCGAGGCGCTTGGCGACGGCGCCGGTCGTGCCGGTGCCGAAGAACGGGTCAAGCACCACGTCGCCGGGATTGGTCGCCGCGAGCAGCGTCCGGGCGAGCAGAGCCTCGGGCTTCTGGGTCGGGTGGACCTTGCGGCCCTCCGCATCCTTCAGCCGCTCCTCGCCGGTGCAGAGGGGGATGAACCAGTCCGAGCGCATCTGGAGGTCCTCGTTGCCCCCTTTCAGCGCCTCGTAATGGAAGGTGTAGCCCTTCGAGTCGGCCGAGCGCGAGGCCCAGATCAGGGTCTCGTGGGCGTTGGTGAAGCGCTTGCCGCGGAAGTTCGGCATCGGGTTGGCCTTGCGCCAGACGATGTCGTTGAGGATCCAGTAACCGAGATCCTGCAACGCGCTCCCGACCCGGAAGATGTTGTGGTACGACCCGATCACCCAGAGGGTCGCGTTCGGCTTCATCACGCGGCGGCAGGCGGCGAGCCAGTCCCGGGTGAAGGTGTCGTAGGCCTCGAAGGTCGCGAACTTGTCCCAGTCGTCGTCGACCGCGTCGACGCGGCTCTGGTCCGGGCGCAGGAGGCCGGCGTCGCCGAGCTGAAGGTTGTAGGGCGGGTCGGCGAACACGCAGTCGACGCTCGACGCCGGCAAGGCGTTCATGGCCGCGATGCAGTCCCCGACGAGTACCTGGTCGAGGGGCAGAGAACGCTGGGCGGGTACGAGACCCATCCGTGGCGCCGACGCGGGCCGCCCGGCACGCGAGACCTGTTTCCGGGCGACGGCGTCGGCAGCCACGGTACGCGGGGAAGCCATGGCAAACACCGGTTACGCGACTGACCGGCAGACCATGCGCCGGGTACGGTAAAGGTCACGTTGTCGATTTCGCGTCCGGCGCGTCCCGTTCTGGGGCTGCAGATTTTGCCGACCGGGCGCCCGGACAATCCTCCGACAGATTAAGCAACCGTTACCCGGCCGCGCCGCGCCGCCGGGATCGGGCGACAACACTCTATCCCTGCGGGTCGCGCGCGGCCGCGGCAGCCTGTGCTTGGGAAACAGCCGCGCACGACAATCATCGTCGTGCCACGGGCGCCGGGCGGGTCGCGCTTCCACCTCAGCGGGACGCAGGGTCACGCTCCGCGCAAGACTTAAGAATGATATCCTATTTTGCATCCTCCCCGACGGAGGCGAGCAGTTCTTGCTGAATACGCAGAACCACACGCCAATGCATCACCCGCAACAAGAGCGGAAATAAACTGAAATAAGCCGCCATGTAATGGGGATGACCAGCGCGAAATCGGCCAAAATGTGACCCCGACAGCCAGAAAAAGCCTGCCATATTCCGGCCCGTTTCGGGCACGACTGGCGCCGCCCCGACAAAAACAATGGGAATGCGTCGAGAATGTCTTTCGGTTTCGGTAAGCTCGTTGTCTCGCTTGGAATGCTGTCCACCGTCGTCGGAACAAGCCTCCCGGCCGCCGCCCAGAGCGGAGCGGCCTCCTGGTACGGGAGCGGCCATCGCACCGCCAACGGCGAGCGTTTCAACCCCAACGGACTAACCGCCGCCCATCGCAGCCTGCCGTTCGGCACCCGGGTCCGCGTCGAGAACAAGCGGACCGGCCGCTCGATCGTCGTGCGCATCAACGATCGCGGTCCGTTCGTGCGCGGCCGCATCATCGACCTGTCGCGCGGCTCCGCCCGCGCCCTCGGCATGGGCGGCGTCAGCTACGTGTCGCTGCAGGTCGTGCACTGACCCTTCACGGGCATCGAGCGCCCCGGCGCGCCTCCGCCCCGCGCGGGCGGGGCAGCCTCCGGGGCGTTGTCTGCCGGACCCGGACGCACCATCTGCTGCCGGGTTCAGCTCGGATCACCCGCCCATGCCCAAGCCCCTCATCGTCGACATCCCGCACGACCTCGGCCGCGACGAGGCCAAGCGGCGCCTGGAGCACGGCACGGATCAGGCGCGGGCCCTCCTGGCCAAGAGCGGAATCACGGTGGACCAGCTCGCCTGGACGGGCGACCGGCTCGATTTCGGCGTGTCCGCGGTGGCGCAGAAGATCGCCGGCACGATCGACGTGGGCGCGGAGAGCGTGCGCCTCGAGGTGAAGCTGCCGTTCCTCCTCGCCCTGTTCGCCGAGAAGATCCAGAAGGTGGCGAGCAAGGAGGGCAACCTCCTGCTGACGAAGAAGTAGCCCTCCGGAACCGGATCCGCCGCACTCTGTTTCCGCGGGACCGGTGCCGCTGTGCACCACCGGTCTCGCGGAGGATGACGGTGCCCGATTTCACGCTCGCCGACCCGGGGCAGGTCCCCGAGGTGCCGCCGCAGCCGACGCCGGTGCCGGACCGCCCCTACGATCCGCCGCAGGCGCCGACCCAGCCGCCCGGGCCGGAGATCCCCGGGAACACCCCGGCGGAGGCGCCGGGCATCCAGCCGCCCGAGATCCCCGTCAACGATCCGGGCGTGCCCGAGATCAGCCCGCCGACGGGACCGGCCAACCCGATCGCCTGACCGGGCGCCGACCGACGGGGGCGGCTCTGTTTGAACAGGCCGCCCCGCGCTGCCATAAGCCGGCCCATGGCCGCTCCCCCGCTCCTCACCCTCCAGGACGTCGCGCTCACCTTCGGCGGCACGCCGCTGATCACGGGCGCGAGCCTCGCCATCGCGCCGGGCGAGCGCACCTGCCTCGTCGGCCGGAACGGGTCGGGGAAGTCGACGCTCATGAAGATCGCCGCGGGCCTCACGGAGCCCGACCGGGGCCGGCGCTTCGTCCAGCCCGGCACGACGATCCGCTACCTCGCGCAGGAGCCCGATTTCACGGGCTTCGCCACCACCCTGGATTTCGTCGAGGCCGGCCTGCCGCCGGGCGAATCGACCCACCGCGCCCGCTACCTGCTGGAGAGCCTCGGCCTGACCGGCGCGGAGGATCCGAGCAAGCTCTCCGGCGGCGAGGGGCGCCGCACCGCGCTGGCGCAGGCGCTCGCCCCCGAGCCCGACGTGCTGCTCCTCGACGAGCCCACCAACCACCTCGACCTGCCGGCGATCGAGTGGCTCGAGACGGAGCTGAAGGGCACCCGCGCGGCCCTCGTGCTCATCAGCCACGACCGGCGCTTCCTCTCGGCGCTGTCGCGGGCCACGATCTGGCTCGACCGCGGCGAGACCCGCCGGATCGACCAGGGCTTCTCCAGCTTCGAGGCGTGGCGCGACGCCTTCTTCGAGGAAGAGGAGCGGGACCAGCACAAGCTCGACCGCAAGATCGCCGCCGAGGAGCACTGGCTGCGCTACGGCGTCACCGCGCGGCGCAAGCGCAACGTCCGTCGCCTCGGCAACCTGCACGAACTCCGGCAGAACCGCCGCGAGGTGCGCCGCCCCGTGGGCAGCGTCAGCATGCAGGCCTCGGACGCCGAATCTTCCGGGAGCCTCGTCGTCGAGGCCCGGGACATCGCGAAGAGCTACGGCGAGCGCAGGATCGTCGACGGGCTGTCCCTGCGGGTGATGCGGGGCGACCGGCTCGGCATCGTCGGGGCGAACGGTGCGGGCAAGAGTACCCTGATCAACCTGCTGATGGGCCGGCTCGCGCCGGATGCCGGGCAGGTGGTGCTCGGCACCAACCTGCTGCCGGTGGTGCTCGATCAGGCCCGCGCCGTGCTGGAGCCCGGGATGACCGTCACCGACGTGCTGACCGGCGGCCGCGGCGACAGCGTCACGGTGAACGGCCAGAGCCGCCACGTGATCGGCTACCTCAAGGACTTCCTGTTCACGCCCGAGCAGGCGCGCACGCCGGTCTCGGTTCTGTCCGGCGGCGAGCGCAACCGGCTGCTGATCGCCCGCGCCCTGGCCCAGCCGGCCAACCTCCTCGTCCTCGACGAGCCCACCAACGACCTCGACCTCGAGACCCTCGACCTGCTCCAGGAGATGCTGGGCGACTACCAGGGCACGCTGATCCTGGTGAGCCACGACCGCGACTTCCTGGACCGCGTGGCCGGCAGCGTGCTGGTCTCGGAGGGCGCCGGTCGCTGGGTCGAGTATGCCGGCGGCTACAGCGACATGCTGGTCCAGCGCGGCCAGGGCGTCGAGGCGCGGACCGTCGCGCCGAAGGCGAAGGAGTCGCGCGAGCGCGCCGCCGCGCCGGCCGCCCAGCCGTCGGGCAAGCCCAAGCTCGGCTTCAAGGACCAGCACGAATTGAAGACCCTGCCGGCCCGCATCGAGAAGCTGGAGGCGGCGATCGCCCAGCTCCGCACGATCCTCGCCGACCCCGAGCTCTACGCCCGCGACCCGGCCCGGTTCGACAAGGCCTCGACCATGCTGGCCCAGGCCGAGACCGAGCTGTCGCAGGCGGAGGACCGCTGGCTGGAACTGGAGATGCTTCAGGCGGGATGAGACCCGCCGCATCGCGCCGCGAGACGTACCCGACCGGAGATCGCATGACCGCCTATCAGACCCTCGAACAGCGCTTCGCCCGGCTCGCCGCCCTGGAGGGCGCGGCCGGGATCCTCGGATGGGACGCGCAGACGCTGATGCCGGACGGCGCCGCCGAGGCCCGCGGGGACCAGCTCGCGATCCTGCGCGGGCTCGCCCACGGGATGCTCACGGCCCCCGAGGCCGCCGAGGAGCTGGCGGCGGCCGAGCAGGGCGGGGGCCTCGAGCCCTGGCCCGCCGCCAACCTGCGGGAGATGCGCCGCGCCCAGGCCCACGCCACAGCGGTCCCCCGCGACCTCGTCGAGGCCAGCTCCCGCGCCGTGTCCCGCTCGGAGATGGTCTGGCGCGAGGCGCGGCGCGACGCCGACTTTGCCAAGCTCGAACCCCACCTCGCCGAGGTGCTGCGGCTCCAGCGCGAGATCGGCGAGGCGAAGGGCGCGGCCCTCGGCCTCGCCCCCTACGACGCGCTGCTCGACAGCTACGATCCCGGCATGCGCCGGGCGACGATCGACCCGCTCTTCGCGGACCTGACCGACTGGCTGCCGGCCCTGATCGCCCGCGCCCGGGAGATCCAGGCGTCCCGGCCGGCGCCGCTCCCGCTCGCCGGGCCGTTCGACGTGGCGGTGCAGCGCGACCTCGGCCTGAAGCTGATGGAGGCGGTCGGCTTCGACTTCACCCGCGGCCGGCTCGACATCAGCCTGCACCCGTTCTGCGGCGGCGCCACCGACGACGTGCGGATCACGACGCGCTACGACGCGGCCGATTTCGGCCGGGCGCTGATGGGCGTTCTCCACGAGACCGGGCACGCCCTCTACGAGCAGGGCCGGCCGGCGGCGTGGCGCAACCAGCCGGTCGGCGCGGCGCGGGGGATGAGCCTGCACGAGAGCCAGTCGCTCATCGTGGAGATGCAGGCCTGCCGGAGCCGGGAGTTCTTCACCTTCCTGGCGCCGCTCCTGCAGGCGGCGTTCGGGCGGTCCGAGCCCGAATGGTCGCCGGAGAACCTGCACGCGCTCAACACCCGGGTCGCGCCCGGCTTCATCCGGGTGGATGCCGACGAGGCGACCTACCCGGCCCATATCCTGCTGCGCTACCGGCTGGAGACCGCGATGATCGCGGGCGACCTCGCGGTGCGCGACCTGCCGGGGGCGTTCAACGACGGCCTGCGCGACCTCCTCGGGCTCACGGTGCCCGACGACCGGGTCGGCTGCCTCCAAGACATCCACTGGCCGAGCGGGGCGTTCGGCTATTTCCCGACCTACACCCTCGGCGCCCTGGCGGCCGCGCAGCTGTTCCGGGCGGCCCGCGCGGCCGAGCCGGCGCTGCCGGGCTGCCTCGCGCAGGGCGATTTCGGCCCCCTGCGGGACTGGCTCCGCACGCATGTCCACGCGGTGGGGAGCCTGCTCGACACCGACGACCTCCTCACCCGCGCCACCGGGACGAGGCTCGGCACGGCGGCGTTCCGGGCCCATCTGGAGGCGCGCTACCTCGGGGGTGCGGGCGCCTGAGACGCGGTGGCCGGGGAGGGGACGAACGACCCCTCCGCCGGCGACGCCTAGAGCGTCACCACGTCGACGGCGTCGCCGAGCCGGTCGCGAGCGATGTCCGCGACGTGGCGGTGGTGCGTGAACAGGATCGGCTGGACCCGGGCGCCGATCGCCGCGAGCGCATCGAGGCCGTAGCCGGTCCGGGTCTCGTCGAAGGTCGAGAACAGGTCGTCGCCGATGAAGGGGGCCGGCTCGGCGCGGCCGGCGTAATCCTCCAGATAGGCCAGCCGCAGGGCGAGGTAGAGCTGGTCGCGGGTGCCCTCGCTCATGCCCTCGATCCCGACCGTGCCGCCGCCGGCGCGCTGCCCGGCGAGCTTCGGCGTGTCGGCCTCGTCGTAGATCTGCGCCAGACCGGAGAACGCGCCGCCGGTGAGAGCCTGGAACAGCGCGCCCGCCCGGGTGACGAGCGGGTCCTGCTGTCCCGCGCGGTGGCGGGCGACCGCCTGCCCGAGCATCAGCCCGGCGAGCCGCAAGACGGCCCAGGAGCGGGAAGCCGCCTGGAGATCCGCCTCCGCGGCCTTGCGCTCCGCGAGGGCCAGCTCGGCGCCGGTGCCGCCCTCGAGCTCCGCCCGCCGCCGCTCCGCCCGGTCGCGGTCCGCGAAGATGACCTGCCCGCGCTCGGCCTGCTCGTCGGCCTCGAGCGACAGCCGCGCCAGCTCCGCCTCGATCGCCTCCGGCGACACGGTCTCCAGGCCGGCGCGCAACTCGGCCTCCGGAAGCCCGTCCGCCGCGCCCGCGAGCGTGCCGCGGAGCCGCAGGCGCTCGGCGCGCAGCGCTTCCCGCGCGCTGAGGCGGCCGAACAGCCGGTCGATCTCCGGCGTCGGTGCCGCAGCGAGGTCCGGCATCACCTCGGCCACCTGCCGGGCGAGCGTCGCCCGCGCCGCGTCGCGCGAGTCGCAGGCGCCGCGATGGGCGGCCTCGGCCTCGTCGCGGCGGCGGTCGAGCTCGGCGCGGCGCGCCTCGCGGGCCTGCGCGGCGACGAGGCGGCCGTGGAGCGATCGGACCGCGCCGGCGGGCGACACCTCCGCGAGGTCGGGCGCCAGGGCCTCGACCAGGGCGGCGGCGTTGGCTCGGAACGCCTCCATGTCCCGGCGGATCCCCGCCGAGCGGCGCTGCAGGGCGGCCCGCTCCGCCAGCCGGTCGGGCACGCTGCGCCACGCCTCCAGCGCGCCCTCGGCCTCCTCCGGACCGGCCGTGCCGTCGAGGCCGAGGGGCAGCAGCGCCGCCTCCCAGTCGGCCCGCCAGGCGGCGCGGCGGGCGGCGGTCTCCGCGAGGCTCGCCTCCAGCCGCGCGACGGACAGTCCGGCCGCGCGCAGCAGGCCGGCGGTCTGCAGGTTGGCCTCCCAGCGGCTCGCCAGGGCGGCGATCCGCGCTTCGAGACCGTCCAGCGCGGCGGCGATCTCGAGGTCCGGCGCGGCGTCGAGGCCGGCGCGGCTGCGCAGGTCGGACAACGGCGCCCGCGCGGCCTCGATCCGCGCCAGGAGGCGGTCCGCCTCGATCCGCTGCGCGGCGAGGCGCTGCTCGGCCTCGATCAGGCTCTCCACCTCGGCGAGCCAGGCCGCCATCTCGGCCGGGGGACCGGGCACGAGCCCGGCGGGCCGCCACGCCTCGCGCCACGCCGCCTCGCCCGCCGCGATCTCCGCGGCGAGACCGGCGAGGACGTCGTCGGCTCGCGCGGCCTCCGCCTCCTCGGCGGCGAGCCGTTCCAGGTCGGCCGCGTGGGCGGCGACCCGGGCGGCGTCGGAGGCGCGCTCGTCCGCGACGCGGTCGGCCTCGAGGAGCGCGCGCTCGAAGGCCGCGACCTCGGCGACGGCGGCCGCCCGGCCGGCCGCGAGGGCGTCGCGCAGCGGCGCGAACGCCGCGTCGCGGGTTGACCGCAGGGCGTCGAGCCGCTCCCGGGTGGCGACGGGCCGGCCGGCCTCGCGCTCGCGCAGCCGTGCCCGGGTGACCGCGACCTGCCGGCGGGCCGCGTCGCACCGGTCGGCGGCCCGTTCGTGCTCGCGGGTCTTCGCCTCGAGGCCCTGACGGTAGCGCGCGACCGTGTCGGGGGCGGGCAGGGGCGTCCGCACGAGGGCGGCGAGGTCGGGCACCGGCGGCGACAGCCGCTCGGCCTGGTTGCGCAGCAGCGCCGCCTCCCGGCGGATCGCGCCGTCGAGGGTGTCGCGGGCGGCGATCCACTCGTGCAGTCGGGCGAGGGGCTTCAGCGCCTCCCGGAGCGGGGTCGGATCCCGGGCCGCGTCGGCCGCCTCCACCTCGCGGGCGAGGCGTTCCTGCTCGGCGCGGGCGGCGGCGAGATCGCGGGCGATCTGCTCCTCGGCGGCCGCCAGGGTCCGGCCGTCGCGGATCAGCCGCTCGGTCCGCGCCCGCGCGGCGTCCGGGGGCTGGCGGGCCTCGAGCGCGGCGAGGTCGGGCACGCCGATCCGGGCGCGCAGCCGCTCCAGATCCAGCCCGACCTTGTGGGCGTCGCCCTCGATGCGGGGCAGGTCGGTGCCGCCCTTCTCGAACTCCCGGGTGCCGCTGAACGCCGCCAGGATCTCGTCCGCCCGATGGGTCAGCCCCGGCTCGACCGGCACCGATTCGGCCTCGCCGCGGGCCCGGTCGCGCGCGGTCTCGGCCCGCTCCGCCTCGGCGTCCGCGGCGCGGCACGCGTCCAGGGCCGCCCCCAGGCGGGCGATCCAGGCGGGATCCGCGTCGACGAGGTCGGTCTCGGCGGCGATGCGCCGCTCGAGCGCGTCGATCTCGGCGATGATCGGGCGGACGCGCTTGAACCGTTCAAGCCGCGCGCGCGCGACCGCGCCGGCCTTCTGCTCGGACCGGAGCGCCTCGAGCTGCGCGGCCGCCGCGGCGATCTCGTCGTTCAGGGCGCGCCAGTCGCCGGCGCGCAGGCCCCGCTCGCGGATCGCCCGCCGGGCCGTCTCGTGGCGCTCCAGCGCCTGGTAGAAGGTCCGGTGCTTGGCCTGGCGCGGGGCGAAGATGGCGTCGGCCTCCGCGTCGAGCGTCGTCTGCAGCTCCGTGAGGCCGCGCAGGCCCGAGCCCGCCGCGAACAGGCTCGCGCCGACCTCGCCCTCCACGTCGACCATCTCGCGGCCCCCGGCCCGGAGGCTCGCCGCGTCGAGTCCGAAGGCCCGGCAGAACACCGTCCGGGACAGGCCGCCGAGGAACGGCGCCAGCGCGTCGTCGGCGAGCGGCGCGTCGTCGGCGTCGATGAGGGTACGGCTGTTGCCCTTCCGGCGGCGGAAGGACAGCCGGCGGCCGTCGGCGGCGGCGATCTCCGCGCCGAGGCGCAGCTGCGGCATGTCGTGCAGGAAGGCGTAGGGCGTCGTCTTCCCGAAGCCGAACAGCAGGTCGGTGACCGCCGCCAGCGCGGTGCTCTTGCCGGCCTCGTTGGCGCCCAGCACGACGTGCAGGCGCGCGTCTGGCCGGAACGCGACGGTGCGGTCCGTGAAGGCGCCGTAGCGCTCCAGGGCGAGGCGGATCAGGCGCATCGGGGGTCCATGGGCGCGCGCCTCAGCAGTGCCGGCCGCCGAGGCGCCCGAGGACGAGGGCCTCGGCCTCGGCGCAGAGCGCGTCGAACTCCGCGTCGAGGTCGGCCTCGGCGGCGGCCGTCCCGGGCATCCGGCCGCCGATCTCGGCCAGCGCCGCCTTCGCCCGGGCGCGGAACTCGGGGTCGCGGTCGAGGTCGGCGAGCAGGGCCGCGGGGTCGATGGCGGCGCCGGTCGGCTCCGCCGCGGCGCGCGGGCGGCGGGTCTCGATCTTCAGGCGCTCCAGCCAGATGTCCTCGTGCAGCCGGTGCGCGGCCGCCTGGATCTCGGCCGTCAGGGACTCGCGATCGGCCGCGAGGGCGTCGTGGGCCCGGGTCGTCCCGGCGAGGTGGACGCGGACCAGGAGCAGCCGGCGCGCCGCGATCCCGGCCAGGGGCCTCAGTGCCGCCTCGACGGCCTCGACGGCGCCGCGCGCGTCGGCCACCGCCGCGAGGTCGACCGTGATCTGCTCGAATCGCGCCCGGTCGAGGGGCAGGCGGCTGACGCCGGTCACCCGACCGTCGGCGACGTCGACCACGACGGCGCCCTTCTCGCCGCACTCGCGCACGCTCCGGCCCTGGAGATTGCCGGGGAACACGATCCAGGGATCCCGGGACAGCTCCGCGTACTCGTGGATGTGGCCCAGCGCCCAGTACTCGTAGCCCCGGGCCGCGAGGTCGGCGACCGAGCAGGGGGCGTAGGTCTCGTGGGCGGCGTGGCCGGTGCAGGAGGTGTGCAGGACCCCGAGGTTGAACCAGCCCGGCACGGCGGCCGGGTAGGTGAGCGAGAGGTTCTCCTCCACCGCCCGGCCCTGGAAGCTGCGGCCGTGGACCGCGACGCGGAGCGCGTCGAGGCGCAGGGTGCCGGCGCGGGCGGTCGGGAAGACGTGGACGGATTCCGGCAGCGTGATCGAGCGCGTGATGACGCTCTCGGCGTCGTGGTTGCCGCGCACGAGGATCGTCCGGATACCGGCGCGGTCGAGGCGGGCGACCTGCCGGGCGAAGAACAGGCCGATCGTGGTGTCGGCCCAGTCGCCGTCGTAGACGTCACCCGCGACAACCACGAAGGCGACCGACCGCTCGATCGCCTGGGTCACCAGATCCTCGAAGGCCTGCCGGCTCGCCGCGGCGAGGCGCCGGGCCAGTTCCGCGTCGCGCGCGGCGAGGCCCGACAGCGGGCTGCCGAGATGCAGGTCGGCGGCATGGATGAAGCTGAACGCCGTCATGGCCTCCGGACGGGATCGGTGGGATGGCGGCGCGCGGCACTCCGCGGAGCGGCCGGCGTCGCCCTGCCGGCTCTTAGGCCGCCGACCGGGTCCGCCTCAAGCGGCGCCCGGCGATGGGCTGTGGGGCGCCCAGGTCGGACCGCGCCGGCGCCGACCGCGGCGCGCCCGCGCCCGGCGCGCATGCGGTCGAACGTCCCGGCTCCGGGCGCGTTAGAGCGTGGCGGTGGCGGGAGCGCCGCGCGTTGAGGTACGAGACCGGCCCGATGAATCCTGCTGCACGCCCGGCCCGCTCCAACACCGCACCGTCACCCGTCACGCCGATCCGCCCCGCCGAGCGGCCGCACCAGCCCTTCAAGATCGTGAGCTGGAACCTGCTGCGGCGCACCGGCGCGGCGGTGGACGACGTCGCCGCCCTCGTGGCGCAGGAGAAGCCCGACCTGCTGCTGATGCAGGAGGCGACCCGCGCCATCGGCTTCCTGCTGGACCGGATCGGCGGCCACTACGCCTGGGCGCCCCTGCCGGGCCGGATCCACGGGCTCGCCATGTGGAGCCCGAAGCCCTGGGCGGCGCCGCCCCGGGTCATCGCGCTCCCCTCCGGCGCCCTCGTGCACCGGGTCTGCCAGATCCTCGATCTCGGCGAGTTCGGCGTGGCCAACGTCCACCTGTCGCACGGACAGATGCTGAACCGGCGCCAGCTGCGGCGCATCGTCAGCGAGCTGCCGCCGCGAGCGGCCGTGCTCGGCGACTACAATATCGTCGGCCCGGCGCTGATCCCGGGCTTCCGCGACGTCGGACCGCGGCAATCGACCCACGCGATGGTCGAGGTGCTGCCGCTGCGGCTCGACCGCTGCCTCGCCCGCGGGCTCGTCTGCCACGCGCACGCGGTGCTGCCGCGGGGACGCTCCGATCACCGGCCGATCGTCGTCCATCTCGGCCCAGCGCCGGAGGCGCACGCCCCCGCCCGGTTCAAAGGTATGGCAGCAGCAGTCGCACGCCTGCGTCGCGCAGACGGATCGGCAGGCCGCGCGCGGCGAGATCCTCCCGGCTGAGCCGCGCCTCCATCTTGCCGCGCATGAACCGGTCGAGGTCGGCGGCGAGGTCGGCGTCGATGATCTCGACGTTCAGCTCGAAATTGAGCCGGAAGCTGCGCATGTCCCAGTTGGCGCTGCCGACGAAGCACCAGATGTCGTCGACCACCATCGCCTTGGAATGGTCGAAAGGCGGCTCGTCGAGCCAGACGTTCACGCCGGCCCGCAGCAGCGGGTCGAGATGCGCCCGGGTCGCCCAGTCGATGTAGGGATGGTCGCTGACCCGCGGGATGATCACGTCGACGGTGATGCCCCGGGTCGCGGCCTGGGCCAGGGCGCCGGTCACCAGCTCGTCGGGCAGGAAGTAGGGCGTCACGAAGCGCACCGACCGGCGCGCGCAGGCGAGCGCCTGGAGGATGACCTGCTCGATCTTCTCGACGTCCGCGTCCGGGCCGGAGGTCACCGCCCGGGCGACGCTCGGTCCGCAGGGCTCGAGGTCGACGAACCACCGGGGGCCGTCGAGGATCTCGCCGTCCACGAAGGCCCAGTCGGCCGCGAACGCGGCGGCGAGCTGCTCGACCACGGGGCCGGTCATCCGGAAATGGGTGTCGCGGATCGGGTGCTCGGGCTTCAGGGCGACGCGGTTCGGGTGCGAGATGTTGAGGCCGCCGGTGAAGGCGATCCGCCCGTCGACGATCAGCAGCTTCTTGTGCGAGCGCAGATTCAGGAACGGCATCCGCCAGGGGAGGGCGGAGTGCATGAACAGGGCGGCCGGCACCCCGGCGGCCGTCAGGCGGTGGTAGACCGGCGCGCGGAAATAGCCGCCGCCGATCCCGTCGATGATGACGCGGACCTGCACGCCCCGGGCCTTCGCCTCAACGAGGGCGTCGCAGAACTCGCGGCCGGTGGCGTCGTCCCGGAAGATGTAGCTCGACAGGCCGATGCTGGACCGCGCCTCGCGGATCGCCGCCAGCATCACCGGATAGCCGGCGTCGCCGTTGCGGAACATCTGCACGGTGTTGCCCGCGAAGGCCGGCAGGCTCGTGATCCGCCGGATGGCCCGGTCGAGGGGCCAGAGCGCCTCCGGCACCACGGCGTCGTCGGTGTCGGGCAGCTGCGTCGCGTCGGACGGCTTGGTCCGCAGCCGCCGCGCGCGGCGCGAGACCCGGTTGATGCCGAAGGTCAGGTACAGGGCGGTCCCGAAGATCGGCGACAGCCACGCGAGCCCGATCCAGCCCACCGCCACGCTGACCCGGCGCTTGCGCAGCAGGGCGTGCAGGGTGACGCCGATCGCCAGCGCGAAGCCGATCAGAGCCTCGACATCCGACCGCATCAGGGCGGTCGACTGGACCCAGCGGGTGATCGCGTTTTCCAAGGTGAGGCTATCCGGGTTCGCGTCGGGAGGCGCCGGATCGACCTGAAGCGCATGCGGCGGGCGGATTAATCCGCCGGCTTGGCCGGATGCGCAATGGCCGCGGCGGCCGCGGCGGCCGCGGGCCGCTCGCAGCGATAGGGTCCGCTGCCGTCGAGGGCCCCGTACAGGACCCGGCCGCCGGAGGCGATGCAGCGCGCCTTGGCCTCGGCATAGGGCCGGTGGAAGCTCCAGATGGTGATCATCGGCCCGATCGTAGCGAGGCAGACGCCGCCGAAGATCACGGCGGCGGCCCAGGTGGCGCCGTTGCGGTTCGGCCGCGGGGGCCGCGGCGGCGGCATCGTGCCGTAGAAGGACAGCGTCAGACCGAGCAGGTCGAGGGTGCTCATCAGCCGTTCCGCGTGGCGGCGCCGAGCCCGGCAGGGTCGGACAGGCCCCTCATCCTAGGGCAGGGCGGCGCCATCACCTATGCGCGTCGCGCCGGAGGGCCTGCGTCGTATCGCGCCAGTGCGCGGACCGGGACGCCGGCTCACGGCTCCCAGCGGGGCGGCCGCTTGCCCAGGAACGCGTCGATCCCCTCCTGCGCGTCGGCCATCATCATGTTCCGGGTCATGACCTCGGCTGTGTAGCCGTAGGCGTCCTCCAGGCCCATCTCGATCTGCCGGCCGAACGCCTCCTTGCCGATCGCCAGGACGCGCCGGGCCTTCCCGGCGATCCGGGCCGCCAGGGCGCCCGCCGCCGCGTCGAGCTCCGCCTCCGGCACCACGCGGTTGACCAGCCCGATCCGCAGGGCCTCCGCGGCGTCGATCGGCTCACCGACCAGCAGCATCTCCAGGGCGGCCTTGCGCGATACGGCGCGCGACAGGGCGACCATCGGGGTCGAGCAGAACAGGCCGATCTGCACCCCCGGCGTGGCGAAGCGGGCGGTCTCGGCGCACACGGCGAGATCGCAGGTGGCCACGAGCTGGCAGCCGGCGGCGGTGGCGATCCCGTGCACCCGGGCGATCACCGGCTGCGGCAGGCGCGTGAGGCTCAGCATCAGCCGGGCGCAGGTGCGGAACACCGCCTCGGTCGCCTCGCGGGACGGATCGGCGCGCATCTCCTTGAGGTCGTGCCCGGCGCAGAAGGCGGGGCCGGCCCCCTCCAGGATCACCACCCGCACGGACGGATCCGCGCGGATCGCGTCGAGCTGCTCCTGGAGCGCGCCCATCAGGGCCATCGACAGGGCGTTGCGGGCCTGCGGCCGGTTCAGCGTCAGCGTCGCGACCCCGTCGGCGTCGCTGCGCAACAGCACCGGCGCCTCCGGGCTGGCGGCGTGGGCCGTGGCAAGGGCTGCGGTCATGGCGGCGTCTCCCGGCGCCGGCCTCCCTGGCACGGGGCCGGTCGCGTCGCCGGACGGTAGCACGCAGGGTTCAGGTCCGCGACGGTGCCGCGGCCCGCGATCCGCGATGCGGCGGTTGTCAGGCGTGCTCGGCGAGGGCGAGGTCGAGGCTCGCGTAGTCGGCGCCCGGACCGTTCCACCACACCGCCGGATAGGCGGTGAGCCGGCCCATCACGCCGGCATAGGCGTCGGCGAGCGCGGCATCGACCACGACCAGCCCGGCGCCCGACTGCGCGAGGCTTTCCGCCAGCGCCGCGTCGCGGCCGGCGCAGTCGAGGCAGACCACGCGCAGCCCGAGGCGGGTGAGGCCGAGGCGCATGGCCTCGAGCTGCCCGAGATCCTGCACCATGAGCGCCACGGCCTGCCCGGCCCGCAGGCCCTCGCCCCAGGCCCAGCGCGAGACGCGGTGCGGACAGACCGCCGCGACCGGCAACGCCGCCGCGCCGCGCCGCTCCGCGCTGGCGGCTCCTTGCGCACCCGGCCGGGCGCGCCGGTCGGCGTCGCGAGCCGGGAGTGGGATGGAGGCCGCCGGGTGATGGACGCCGTACATGCGATGCGGACCGCCTGAATCTGGACACACTGCAGGTCCTGGCGTGACGCGAGCAGGTTAACACTCTCTCTCACCCGGGCGTTCCGTCGAAAAACGACCGTCTTTTCGTCGACGCGCGGGCCGGCGACTGGACCTATGGCGAACGGGCCGTGAACCGGGACGGGTGAATTGCCGACATCTCGGGTCGCATCTTCGGTCGCATTGGCGCGCGCGCGGGTCCGGCCTATGTCCCGCCCGCCAGAGGCGGCCCGCGAGAGGCCGCCCCCGATCGAGGAACCGCCGCGCATGCGCCCCACAACGACCCGGATCACACTCCTCGCCGCCGTCACGCTCGCGGCCCTGCCGGCGCAGGCGCAGATCCGGAACGCCCCGTCGCCGCGGGCCCTGGAATTCGCCGCCTACATCTTCGCGGCCTCGAACGTCTGCGGCTACCGGATCGGCAGCGACCAGTTCGAGGCCCTGCTGGCGAAGCAGAACGTGCAGATCGGCGACGTCCAGCCGCGCGGACCGTTCGGCAACCGGGTGCAGACCATGTTCACGCTGATGTCGAACCAGATGGCGCAGAACCGCGACCAGGCCTGCCTCGCGGTGGCCGGCGAGTACGGGCCCGAGGGCACGGTGGCCAAGAACGTGCTCCTGCCCGCCGGCCAGGACCCCGCCGCGCCGGCGAAGCCCGCCGAGCCCGCCAAGCCGCAATAGCCCATTCGCGGGATCGCCGCCGGCCTCAGCCGAGGCGCCAGTCGATCGGCGGGCGCCCGTGCGCGGCGAGCCACCGGTTGGCCCGGCCGAACGGGTCGGAGCCGGGGAAATCCCGCGCCCGGTTGAGCGGCGACGGGTGTCCGCTCTCGAACACGCCGTGGCGGGTCGCGTCGATGAGCGCGGCCCTGGCCCGCGCCTGGGCGCCCCAGAGCAGGAACACGGCGGGCTCCGCGCGGGCCGAGACGGCGCTCACGGCCTGATCGGTCAGCGCGGCCCAGCCGTAGCGCAGGTGCGCCCCGGCCTTGCCGGCCTCGACGGTGAGCGCGCTGTTGAGCAGGAGCACGCCCTGCCGCGCCCAGGGCGTCAGGTCGCCGCCGGCGGCGCGGTCGGATCCCGCCTCCGCCAGGATCACCTTCAGCGAGGCGGGCAGGCGACCGGAGCCCACGAACGAGAAGGCGAGGCCGTTGGCGTCGCCCGGTGTCGGGTAGGGGTCCTGCCCGAGGATCACGGCCCGCACGTCCGGCTGCGGGGTCTCGGCCAAGGCGCGGAAGATCCGGTCCGGTGCCGGCAGGACGCGGGCGCCCGCGGCGATTCGGGCATCGACCCGCGCCGCCACGGCGTCGGCCTCCCCGCCGGCGAAGAACGGCAGGCTCAGCCAGGGCGAACCGGAGGCGCGGAAGGCCGTGAGGGCGTCGGCGACGGGTGTGGCGGCCATGGTCTCTCGCGATCGGTTTCCACGCCGAGATAGGAGGCGGACGCGCACCGTCATCGGCGCGGCGGTTGCGGCCGGGAGCCGCCCGTGTTTAGGGACGGGGGTCGAGCGCGCGGCCTGTCGCGGTGCGGCATGTCGCGTCCGCCCTTCGCCGGGCGGCTTCGCACCCTACATGGAAGCGCACCCGACGGGGTTTAAGCGCCGGCCAAGCCGAGGCGTACCAGGGCGTACGCGCCGGCCGCCGGATATCGGAAGCCAGAGGAAGGATCTCGGCGCGCGGCGCCGGAACGCTGCCATGAACGAACGCGTCGAACCCGCCGCGCTGGCGAATGGCCGGCCCCTCGCACCGCTGCAGCCCGCGGCGAGCACCCTTCCGGCCGACCACCCGAAAGTGGCCTGGGGCCGCGTCGGCGTGCTCCTGATGAATCTCGGGACACCCGAGGGCACGTCCTACTGGCCGATGCGCCGGTATCTCAAGGAGTTCCTGTCGGACCGCCGGGTGATCGAGGTGCCGCGGCTGATCTGGTGGCCGCTCCTCAACCTGATCATCCTGACGAAGCGCCCCGGGCCGAAGGGCCGCGACTACGCCAGCGTCTGGAACAACGCGCTCAACGAGGGGCCGCTGAAGACGATCACGCGCGGCCAGAGCGAGCGCCTCCAGGCGGCCATGGGCGAGTCCGTGGTCGTCGACTGGGCGATGCGCTACGGCAAGCCCGAGGTCGCCGGCCGGATCCAGGCGCTGCTCGACCAGGGCTGCGACCGGATCCTGCTGGTGCCGCTCTACCCACAATACGCCGCCGCGACCTCGGCCACGGCCTGCGATCAGGCCTTCCGGGCGCTGATGGACATGCGCTGGCAGCCCACGGTGCGGGTCTCGCCGCCCTATCACGACGACCCGGTCTACATCGCTGCCATGGCCGATTCGATCCGCGAGGGCCTGGCCAAGCTCGACTTCGAGCCGGAGGTGATCCTCACCTCGTTCCACGGCGTGCCGCGGAGCTACCTGCTCAAGGGCGACCCGTACCATTGTCAGTGCCACAAGACCGGGCGCCTGATCCGCGAGGCGCTCGGCCTGTCTCCGGAGAAGATGCGGGTCACCTTCCAGTCGCGCTTCGGCAACGAGGAGTGGCTGAAGCCCTACACCGACGAGACGGTGATGGAACTCGCGAAGTCGGGCGTGAAGCGGATGGCGATCGTCGCCCCGGGCTTCACGGCGGACTGCCTGGAAACCCTCGAGGAGCTCGACGGCGAGAACCGGCACTATTTCGAGGAGAACGGCGGCGAGCGCTTCGCCTACATCCCCTGCCTGAACGACAGCGACCTCGGCATGCGCGTGATCGAGCACGTCGTGCGCCGCGAGCTCCAGGGCTGGATCTGAGATCCCGGCCGGGATGCCGCTTGCGGCGCGGCCCGGCCCGCCTATTATTTTCCTAAGCCGAACGGGCCCATCGGTTCGGCGCGGGAGGATCACATGGCGTTCTTCATCGGCATCGCGTGTCCGTGGCTGCTGATCGCGGTGCTCGACAGAATCGCCGAGGGGCGCCGCGGCGCCGAGCTCTCGGCCCTCGGCATCACGCCCCAGCCGGCCCCGGCGCGATCCAGCTACCTCGTCCCGGATCGGCCGTACTGACGACGGGGCGCGGCCCCGCGGGGCCGCGCCTGTCAGCCTTGAACCGTCACTTCTTCGGTTCGGGCGCGGTCTGAGCCGCCGGCGGCGTGTCGGCGCGGTCGATCTTGGCCTCCGAGCGGAGCTTCAGGATCATGTCCTGCTGCGCCTTGCGGATCAGGTGCTGGTCGATCTGCTCCTTGAGCTCGTCGAAGGTCGGCTGCGGCTTGGTCCGCTTCTCCTCGACCTTGATCACGTGCCAGCCGAACTGGGTCTTGATCGGGTCGGAGACCTGGCCGGGCTTCATCGCGAAGGCGGCGTTGGCGAAGTCGGGCACCATCCGCTCCTTGGTGAACCAGCCGAGATCGCCGCCCTCGGCCTTCGAGCCCGGGTCCTTGGACGCCTCGGCGGCGACCTTGGCGAAGTCCTCGCCGCCCTTGATGCGCGCGGCGATCTTCTTCGCCTCGGCCTCGTTGTCCACGAGGATATGGCGGGCGTGCACCTCCTCCTCGGGCTTCATCAGCTTGACGGTCTGGTCGTAGATCGCGTGCTCCGCCTCGGGCGTGACCGCGCGCTTGGCCTCCTGCTCCAGGTAGTCATCGAGCAGGAGCTTGTCGCGGAAGTAGGCGAGCTTGCGCTTGAACTCGGGCGAGTCGCCGATCTTGGCGGCCTCGGCGGCCTGCGCGCCGACGCGGAGGTCGACCATGTAGTCGACGAGCAGGCTCTTCTTCTGGGCCTCGTCGACGCCGGGCAGTGACAGGGCCGGGTCATCGGCCGCGATGGCGAGGTCGCCCTGCGTGATCGGCTTGCCGTTCACGCTCGCCACGACCGCATCGGCGCCCGGCACGGCGGCTGGGGCGGCGCTCTGGGCGGCGGGGGAAGCGGCGGCCGGCGTGTTGGCGGCCGGCGTCGGGGCCCTCTGGGGTGCCTGGGCCAGCGCCAGTCCCGGCATCGCGACCATGACGGCGAGCGCGCTGACGCGCCGGAGAAGGGCGGTGTTCGGCATACGGGCGAAGTCCTCGGCTCACGTCTCGGCGCCGCGCCGGATCGGCCGGGCGTCGCGCCGCGGCACAGGTGGCCCGCGTCGGGCGAGAAGGCAAGCGCGGCCATTTCACCGGTGCCGGAACCGTGACCGTACCGGCATGCGTTGAGGGCTGCCCCTTCCAGGTGCGCCGGGCGATGTTTACCTCTATAAGCCCGGCCAACTCCGTCCAGGCCGGCCCGCCACGCTCACCCGTGGGCGGGCTCGCGCGTCCGCAGGTCTATGATGCTCGGCTCCATCGCCAAGAAGATTTTCGGCTCCTCGAATGACCGCCGCGTCAAGGGCTACCGCCCGCGCGTCGCGCAGATCAACGCGCTGGAACCGGAGATCCAGGCCCTCTCGGACGAGGCCCTGCGCGCCCGCACCGACATGCTGAAGGCCGAACTCGCTAACGGCAAGAGTCTCGACGACATCCTCGTGCCGGCCTTCGCCACGGTGCGCGAGGCGGCCAAGCGCGTCTTCGGCCAGCGCCACTTCGACGTGCAGCTCATCGGCGGCATGGTGCTCCACGAGGGCGGCATCGCCGAGATGAAGACCGGCGAGGGCAAGACCCTGGTGGCGACGCTGCCGGTCTACCTCAACGCTCTGGAGGGCAAGGGTGTCCACGTCGTCACCGTGAACGACTACCTCGCCTCGCGCGACGCCGAGTGGATGGGTCAGGTCTACCAGTTCCTGGGCCTCTCCGTCGGCACGATCGTGCACGGGCTCGACGATGCGCAGCGCAAGGAGGCCTACGCCTGCGACATCACCTACGGCACCAACAACGAGTACGGCTTCGACTACCTGCGCGACAACATGAAGTACGAGCTGTCCCAGCTGGCACAGCGCGGGCACAACTTCGCGATCGTCGACGAGGTCGATTCGATCCTGATCGACGAGGCGCGCACGCCGCTGATCATCTCAGGGCCGGTGGATGACCGGTCGGAACTCTACGTGGCGGTCGACGCGCTGATGCCGCGCCTGCGCAAGGAGTTCTACGACCTCGACGAGAAGCAGCGCACGGTCTCGCTGACCGAGGAGGGCAACGAGTTCATCGAGGAGGCGATGCGCGAGGCCGGCCTCCTGAAGGAGGGCGACCTCTACGACGCCCACAACGTCACGCTGGTCCACCACGTGAACCAGGCCCTGCGCGCCCACACGCTGTTCACCCGCGACAAGGACTACATCGTCAAGAACGACGAGGTGGTGATCATCGACGAGTTCACCGGCCGCATGATGCAGGGCCGGCGCTACTCCGAGGGGCTCCATCAGGCGCTGGAGGCCAAGGAGCGGGTCACCATCCAGCCCGAGAACCAGACGCTGGCCTCGATCACCTTCCAGAACTACTTCCGCCTCTACAAGAAGCTCGCCGGCATGACCGGAACCGCCTCGACCGAGGCCGACGAGTTCGCCGAGATCTACAAGCTCGACGTGGTCGACATCCCGACCAACAAGGAGGTCGAGCGCGTCGACGAGGACGACGAGGTCTACCGCACCGTCGGCGAGAAGTACGACGGCATCATCGCGGAGATCGACAAGGCGCATAGCCGCCATCAACCGATCCTGGTCGGCACCGGCTCGATCGAGAAGTCGGAGCACCTCGCCGAGATGCTCAAGAAGGCCGGCTACAGCCTGCTCGACTACTCCGACCCGAACGCGCTGACCGACGTCTACGCCGCCGCCCGCGAGGGCCGGGTGACCAAGCGCTTCGCCGTGCTCAACGCCCGATTCCACGAGCAGGAGGCCTACATCGTGGCCGAGGCGGGCGTGCCGGGCGCGATCACCATCGCCACCAACATGGCCGGCCGCGGCACCGACATCAAACTCGGCGGCAACCTCGAGATGCGGATCGAGAAGGAGCTGGGCCACCTCGCCGACGGTCCGGAGCGCGACGCCGCCATCGCGGCGATCAAGGCGGAGATCGCCGAGAACCGCACCAAGGTGCTGGCCTCGGGCGAGCCGGCCGATCCGGAGGCGGGCCGCAAGAAGGCGCTGCCCGGCGGCCTCTACATCATCGGCACCGAGCGTCACGAATCGCGGCGCATCGACAACCAGCTCCGCGGCCGATCCGGGCGCCAGGGCGATCCCGGCCGCTCGAAGTTCTACCTGTCGCTTCAGGACGACCTGATGCGCATCTTCGGCTCCGACCGCATGGACGGGATGCTGCAGAAGCTCGGCCTGGAGCAGGGCGAGGCGATCATCCACCCCTGGATCAACAAGGCGATCGAGAAGGCGCAGCAGAAGGTCGAGGCGCGCAACTTCGACATGCGCAAGAACGTGCTCAAGTACGACAACGTCATGAACGACCAGCGCAAGGTCGTGTTCGAGCAGCGCCGCGACTTCATGGGCCAGGACAGCGTCCGCGAGACCGTGGACGAGATGCGCGAGGGCGTGATCGACGACCTCGTCGCCCGCCACATCCCGGAGAACGCCTACGCCGAGCAGTGGGACGTCGCCGGCCTGCGCGAGCAGGTGAAGGAGATCCTCAACCTCGACGTGCCGGTCGAGGACTGGGCCAAGGAAGAGGGCATCGCCGACGAGGAGATGCGCGAGCGCCTGCTCAAGGCGGCCGAGACCGCCTACGCCGAGCGGACCGAGAAGAACGGCGCCGAGGTCACGGCCTATATCGAGAAGCAGGTCCTCCTGCAGACGCTCGACCATCTCTGGCGCGAGCACCTCGTGACGCTGGACCACCTCCGGCAGGTGATCGGCTGGCGCGGCTTCGCCCAGCGGGACCCGCTGAACGAGTACAAGTCCGAGGCCTTCGACCTGTTCAACG
Organism: Methylobacterium sp. Leaf361; assembly: GCF_001424445.1. Taxonomy (NCBI): domain Bacteria; kingdom Pseudomonadati; phylum Pseudomonadota; class Alphaproteobacteria; order Hyphomicrobiales; family Methylobacteriaceae; genus Methylobacterium; species Methylobacterium sp. Leaf361. The sequence continues at coordinate 109,816 of NZ_LMPY01000012.1, forward strand.
GTCTCGTGACCGCCCTGCGCGAGCAGGTGACCGCGCAGCTCTCGCGGGTCGAGATCATGATGCAGGAGCCGCAGGAGGAGTACCCGCCCGGCGGTCCGGCGCTGCCGCCGATGTTCGCCCAGCATCTCGACCCGGTCACCGGCGAGAACGAGATGGACTACGCCGGCCTCGGCTCGGGCAGCGACGGCGGCGGGGGACCGGCCTACGGCTTCGCGGCGCAGGGCCTCGCGGCGGATGGCGCCGTGCTGGAGCGCGACCCGACCGACGCCGCCACCTGGGGCCGCGTCGGCCGCAACGAGCCGTGCCCGTGCGGCTCGGGCAAGAAGTACAAGCACTGCCACGGCAGCCTCCAGGCCTGAGGCGGGGATGCCCGCGCGGGCGCTGTTCATCGCCGGGGCCGGGACCGAGATCGGCAAGACCTACGTCACCGCCGCCCTGACCCGCCGCCTGCGGGCGCAGGGCCGGGCGGTCCGGACGGTGAAGCCGCTCGCGAGCGGTGTCCCGCCGCTCAGCGATCCCGGCTTCGTCGAGAGCGACACCGCCCGGCTGCTGGACGCGCAGGGGCTCGCCCTGGACGAGGAGGCCGTGGAGGCCTGCTCGCCCTGGCGATTCGCGGCACCGCTCTCGCCGGATCAGGCCGCCGTGCTGGAGGGGCGCACCCTGGACCTCGCCGACCTCGTCGGCTGGTGCCGGGCTGAGATCGCCCGCACCCAGGACACGCTGCTGATCGAGGGTGTCGGCGGGCTCATGAGCCCGGTCACGGAGGCCGCCACCGGCCTGGACTGGCTCCGCGCGCTCGGCGTCCCGGCGCTCCTCGTCTCGGGGAGCTATCTCGGGGCGATCAGCCACGCGCTCACGGCCTGCGAGACCCTGCGGCTCCACGATGTGCCGCTGCGCGCGGTGGTGGTCAGCGAGAGCCTGGGCGCGCCGGCGCCCGCCGCGACCGTGGCCGCGGCCATCGCCCGTCATGCCGGCGCGCCCGTATTCTGTCTGCGCCGTGGCGACGCCTGCCCGGAGGAGCTGACCGGCTCGATCTGAGCGCCGCGAGAGCGTCGCTGGACAGCGCGGCCGTGGCCCCTAGCTTTACCGCCACGGCGTCGCGCCCGGCGCCCGGATGGTCGAGGCCGGGTGGCGCCGTGGGGGAATCCTGCGGTGAGCCAGACCCTTGCCCCGGCGGCGAGTCCCCGATCCGAGACCGGCGCGGTCGACGCGGAAGCGGCGCGTGACAGGCTCCGGCCCGCCCTCGTGTTCGGCGCGCTGGGCGTCGTGTACGGCGATATCGGCACGAGCCCGCTCTACGCGTTCAAGGAGGCGGTAAAGGCCGCGACCGCCGGCGGCCTGATCCTGATCGTGTCGCTGAAATACGCGGTGCTGATCCTGCGCGCCGACAACCGCGGCGAGGGCGGCATCGTCGCCATGCTGGCGCTGCTCGGCGCCCGTCAGGCCCGGCCTGGCACGTGGAAGGCGCTGCTCCTGGTGGTCGGGCTGGTGGGCGCGGCGCTGCTCTACGGCGACGGCGCGATCACGCCGGCGATCTCGGTGCTGTCGGCGATCGAGGGCCTGAAGGTCGACGCGCCGTCACTCGGGCCGTACGTCGTGCCGATCACGCTGGTGATCCTGGTCGGGCTGTTCCTGGTCCAGCACAAGGGCGTCGCCGCCATCGGCCGGGTGTTCGGACCGGTCATGCTCGTCTGGTTCGTTGTCCTCGGGCTCCTCGGGATCGCCGGGATCGTCGCCAAGCCCGAGATCCTGGCGGCGGCGAACCCGTTCCGGGCCGTCGATTTCATGCTCCATGCCGGCTGGCACGTCAGCTTCGCGATGCTCGGCGCGGCCTTCCTGGCGGTGACCGGCGGCGAGGCGATGTACGCCGATCTCGGCCATTTCGGCGCCCTGCCGATCCGCATCGCGTGGTTCGCGCTGGTCCTGCCGGCGCTGGTGCTCAACTATTTCGGCCAGGGCGCCCTGCTGATCGCCGCGCCCGACGCCCTGGAGAACCCGTTCTTCCGCCTCAGCCCCGACTGGGGCCATCTGCCCCTGGTCGCGCTCGCCACGATGGCGACCATCATCGCCTCGCAGGCGATCATCTCGGGCGTGTTCTCCCTGACCCAGCAATCGGTCCAGCTCGGCTTCCTGCCGGCCATGCGCATCGTCCAGACGGCGCACGAGGAGCGCGGCCAGATCTACGTGCCGGCGGTGAACTGGCTGCTCGCCGTGGCGACCCTGACGGCCGTGGTGGTCTTCGGCTCCTCCGACGCCCTGGCCGGCGCCTACGGCATCGCGGTCTCGATGCTGATGGGCATCACCACGCTGCTCGCCGCGCTGATCGCGCTCCGCTGGGGCTACAACCCGATCCTGGTCTTCGTGGTCAACGGCTTCTTCCTCGGCATCGACCTCGTGTTCTTCGCCGCCAACAGCGTGAAGATCCTCGAGGGCGGCTGGTTTCCCCTGGTGCTCGCCGGGCTCGTCGCCGCGATGATGCTGACCTGGAAGAAGGGAAACGAGCTGGTCGAGGAAGCGAGGGCCGCCCTGCGCCTGCCGGAGGACGTCTTCCTCGGCGGTCTCCAGCACCGTGACCTGCTGCGGCTGCCGGGCACGGCCGCGTTCCTCTCGGCGGCCGAGCACGGCATCCCGCTGCATCTCTCGCGCTTCGTCGAGCGCAACCACGCCCTGATGGAGCGCATCCTGATCATCACGGCGCTCTACGAGGAGACGCCCACCGTCCCGCGGGACCGGCGCGCCCACGTGACGATCCTGGCGCCGGATTTCTACCGGGTGATCCTCCGCTACGGCTTCATGGAGGAGGCCTCGATCCCCGAGGGGCTGGCCTGCGCGGTGGAATCGCGCCACCTGCCGCCGCACGTCCTCGACGACATGACCGTCTTCGTCGGGCACGAGACGATCATCCCGCGACGGGACAAGCGGGGCATGGCGCCCTGGCGGGAGAACCTGTTCGCCTTCATGCAGCGCAACGCCGAGCGCACCGGCGCCTTCTTCGGCGTGCCGACCCGGCAGGTCGTCGAGGTCGGCACCGAGATCGAGATCTAGGCCTCGGCCCGAGACGTTCCCGCCGCCTGGCAAGTCACCGCGGCGGCGCGATCCAGAACAGGCCGAGTCGTGCGCAGAGATCGGAGCACCCGCCCGGCCGCGATGTGCCTCGATCTGATCCCGGCGATTGACGCCGCGCCCCTCCTGGACGCTTCGCCGGTCCGGACCTGTTTCCAGCGCCGGCTCGCCGATGCACGGAAACTTGAGGCCGTTCCGCCGCTCCTCAGGGAACCGTAGCCTTCCGCCGTCGTTCCGCCCCGACGCAGGCGTCGCGTCCCCGGGGCGCGCGCCGGAATGGAGAGACAGCATGAACAGGGATCATCTCGAGGGCGGCGTTCGCCATCTGCGCGGCCGGATCAAGACGGCGGCGGGCGCGGTGCGCGGCCGGGCCGTCGACCAGCTCGACGGCGCCTACGATCAGGCCGCCGGCGCTGCCCAGTACGCCTACGGCGAGGCCCGGGATACGGTCCGCGACCTGCGCGACGGCGGCGAGCACCTCGTCGAGGAGGGGCGCGCCCGGTTCCGCGACGCCAGCGAGCGCGGGCACGCCCTGGCGGACGAGGCGCTCGAGCGCGGCCAGCACTACCGCGACCGCGCCGTGCGCCACGGGCGCACCCTCGCGGCGCGCGCGGACGAGAACCGCGGCACGACCCTCGCCCTTGTGGCCGCCGTCGCGTTCGGCCTCGGGTGGCTGGCGCGGCCGACCCGCTGAGCGGCGGGCGGGACCTGATCCGGGGCGGGGCGGGCGTTCGCGCGGCCGCCCCGCCGATCAGAACGCATAAAGACATCTTTATGTCTTGATTGCTTCGTAGGCCGCGCGGTGGTAGGGGGTTGCCCCGACCCGCAACGCGAACACGGAGCCATCGACTCATGGCCAAGGATTTTATCGTCAAGGATATCGGGCTGGCCGATTACGGCCGGAAGGAGATCTCGATCGCCGAGACGGAGATGCCGGGCCTGATGGCGGTCCGCGAGGAGTACGGCGCCGCGCAGCCCCTGAAGGGCGCGAAGATCGCCGGCTCGCTCCACATGACGATCCAGACCGCCGTGCTGATCGAGACCCTGAAGGCGCTCGGCGCCGACATCCGCTGGGTCTCGTGCAACATCTACTCGACCCAGGACCACGCCGCCGCCGCCATCGCGGCCGCCGGCATCCCGGTCTTCGCCGTGAAGGGCGAGACCCTGGAGGAGTACTGGGACTACACCTCGCGCCTGTTCGACTGGCACGACGGCGGCATGCCGAACATGATCCTCGACGACGGCGGCGACGCGACCATGTTCGTCCATCTCGGCCTGCGCGCCGAGAACGGCGACACCGCGTTCCTCGACAAGCCGGCCAGCGAGGAGGAGGAGGTCTTCTTCGCGCTCCTCAAGCGCAAGCTCGCCGAGAAGCCGAAGGGCTGGTTCGCCGGCCTCGCCGACAGCATCAAGGGCGTCTCCGAGGAGACCACCACGGGCGTCCACCGCCTCTACGTGCTGGCCAAGGAGGGCAAGCTGCTCTTCCCGGCGATCAACGTGAACGACTCGGTCACCAAGTCGAAGTTCGACAACCTGTACGGCTGCAAGGAGTCGCTGGTCGACGGCATCCGCCGCGGCACCGACGTTATGATGGCCGGCAAGGTCGCGATGGTCGCGGGCTTCGGCGACGTGGGCAAGGGTTCGGCCGCGTCCCTGCGCAACGCCGGCTGCCGCGTGCTCGTGTCGGAGATCGACCCGATCTGCGCGCTCCAGGCCGCGATGGAGGGCTACGAGGTCGTGACCATGGAGGATGCGGCCCCGCGCGCCGACATCTTCGTCACCGCCACCGGCAACAAGGACATCATCACCATCGACCACATGCGGGCGATGAAGGACCGGGCGATCGTCTGCAACATCGGCCACTTCGACAACGAGATTCAGGTCGCCGGCCTGAAGAACCTCAAGTGGTCGAACATCAAGCCGCAGGTGGACGAGATCACCTTCGCGGACGGCCACCGCATCATCCTCCTGTCGGAGGGTCGCCTGGTGAACCTCGGCAACGCCACCGGTCACCCGTCCTTCGTGATGTCGGCCTCGTTCACCAACCAGACGCTGGCCCAGATCGAGCTCTGGTCCAACCCGGGCAAGTACCAGAAGCAGGTCTACACCCTGCCGAAGACCCTCGACGAGAAGGTCGCCGCCCTGCATCTGGAGAAGATCGGCGTGAAGCTCTCGAAGCTCCGCCCCGATCAGGCCGCCTATATCGGCGTCTCCGAGAGCGGCCCGTTCAAGCCCGAGCACTACCGCTACTGAGCCCGCATCGCCGGTGGCGCGGACGGCCTCGTTTCCGGGGCCGGCACCGTGCCACCGCGATCCGGCGGCGCGGCCCGGTGGAGAGATTTGGAGGCCCGGCGCGCTGCGCCGGGCCTTCTCGTTTGTCAAGCGCAGACGGCCGAATCGAACTGTGTCTTCTGTGTGTCGTTAACGGCTGATTATGCCGACTTTGCCCAAAGCCACGCTTCGTTCCCCTTCCGGGGCGATTCCGCCGCACCTAGAGTGCGGGCGAATCTTAGATCGATGGGGCTGCGGCGGTTGGGGAGAATCGCCGCGGGAACGGTGCCTTCTGCGCCGCGCGGCGACGCGCGCCGGTCGGACAGCCATCGGGTACGGGGGCGGGGCAAACCATGGGTGTCGGTCGTGCGACACACGTTCGGATCGGCGTGGGCGCGCTCGCGCTGACGACGGCGAGCGCGGCCTTCGCCGAGCTGCCGGAGGCCGCCGCCGCGCATCCCGCGCGGGAGATCCACAGCGTGGCCGCCCTGGCGATCTTCGGCGGCCTCGTGGCCTTCGCGGTGATCCTGTCGCTTCTGCACCTCTACGAGCGCGGCCGGTGGACCCGCCGCGAGCGCGAGCTCGCCGCGACGCTCGACGTCCTGCGCGGCGCCCATGACCGGGCCGAGATGCTCCTCAACGCCGAGCGGCAGATCATCGTCACCTGGGATCATCGCAGCGAGCCGGTGGTCGAGGGCGACATCAGCCTCGCGATCCACGGCGAGCGACCGACCTCCGGTTACGCCCGCCGCGTCCTGGCCTTCGGCACGTGGCTCGTCGCCGCGGACGCGGCCGCCGTCGAGGCCGCCGTGGAGACCCTGCGGGCGCGCGGCACCAGCTTCGCGCTGAGCCTGCGGACCCAGACCGGCCGCAACATCGAGGCCCACGGGCAGGCCGTGGCGGGGCGGGCGCTCCTGCGCTTACGCGAGACCAGCCAGGAGCGCTGCGAGATCGCCGACCTGCGCGCGACCCTGGACGAGACCCGCCGGGGACTGTCGGCCCTGTCGGGGCTCCTCGACGCGATTCCCCAGCCGGTCTGGCGGCGCAACCGCGACGGTGGCCTGAGCTGGGTCAACGCCGCCTACGTGGCGGCGGTCGAGGCGGAGAGCCGCGAGGCCGCCCTCGATGCCGGCCTGGAGCTGTTCGACCGGCCGGCCCGCGAGACGATCGCTCGCGAGGAGGCAGCCCGGTTCGCCGGCCTGACCCGGAGCGTCCCGCGCCTCTCGGCCATCGTGGCCGGGAACCGGCGGATGCTCGACGTATTCGAGACCGGGCTGGAGACCGGCCGCGTCGGCATCGCCATCGACGTGTCGGAACTCGAGAGCGTGCGCGCCGACCTGCAGCGGCAGATGAACGCCAACGTGCGGACCCTGGACCAGCTGCCGACCGCGGTCGCGATGTTCGACGTCTCGCAGCGGCTGATCTTCCACAACGCCGCCTACCGGCAGCTCTGGGACCTCGACCAGGCCTTCCTCGACGGGCGTCCCTCTGACGGCGAGATCCTCGACCACCTGCGGGCGGAGCGGAAGCTCGAGGAGCACGCGGATTTCCGCGGCTGGAAGCAGGGCGTTCTGTCCGCCTACCGGGCCGCGGAGGCGAACCAGACCTGGTGGTACCTGCCCGACGGCCGGACCCTGCGCGTGGTCGCGGACCCGAACCCGCAGGGCGGCCTGACCTACCTGTTCGACGACGTCTCCGACCGCCTGAACGCCGAGTCCCGCTACAACGCCCTGCGCCGCCTGCAGGCCGAGACCCTGGACACGCTGGCCGAGCCGGTGGCCGTGTTCGGCGCGGACGGGCGCCTGTCCCTCGCCAACCGCGCCTTCTTCACCGTGTGGCGGCTCGACCCGGAGATGATCGAGGAGCGCCCGCACGTGGACGCGGTGATCGCCGCCTGCCGGGCGCTCGCCCCCGTCGAGGAGCCGTGGCTCGACATCCGCGACGCGGTGGTCGGCCTCGAATCGCGCACGGCCCGGACGTGCCGCCTCGAGGTGGTCGACGGCACCGTGCTCGACTGCGCCGCGCAGCCGCTCCCGGAGGGCGCGACGCTCCTGACCCTGATCGACGTCACGGCGAGTGTGAACGTCGAGCGGGCGCTCACCGAGAAGAACGATGCCCTGGAGAAGGCCGCGCAGCTGCGCGACACCTTCGTGCACCACGTCTCCTACGAGCTGCGCTCCCCGCTCACCAACATCATCGGCTTCACCCAGCTTCTCGGCGACGAGACCGTCGGCGCGCTCAACGAGCGCCAGCGCGAGTATTCCGACCACATCATGCGCTCCTCGGCGGCGCTGCTCGTCATCATCAACGACATCCTCGACCTCGCCTCGATCGACGCCGGCTCGCTGGAGCTGCAGCGGGAGGAGGTCGACGTCCAGGCCACCGTCGAGGCCGCCGTCCGCGGCATCGAGGACCGGCTCGCCGAATCGCACATCACCCTCGCCCTCGACGTGCCGGAGGATATCGGCAGCGTCCACGCCGACGGGAAGCGGGTGCGCCAGATCCTGTTCAACCTGCTCTCGAACGCCGTCGGCTTCTCGGATGCCGGCCAGCGCGTGGAGGTCCATGCCCGCCGGACCGCGCAGGAGCTTCTCCTCAGCGTGCGCGACCACGGCCGGGGCATGCCGCCCGAGATCGCCGATTCGGTGTTCAACCGCTTCGAGAGCCACACCCTCGGAACCCGCCACCGGGGCGTCGGCCTCGGCCTGTCGATCGTGCGCTCCTTCGTCGAGCTGCACGGGGGACGGGTGCAGCTGGAGACCGCGCCGGGCAGCGGCACCCGCGTCACCTGCACGTTCCCCACCGACCTCGCGGGCGAGGGCCGGCGCGCGCCGCCGCTCGAACCCGAGCCGCCCGTCCTGTCGCCGCCGCCGCCGCCGCCGCCGCGCAAGCCGACCCTGACGCTGCAGTCGAGCAGACCGGAGCCGCCGACATCCGACCGGCGAACGTCACCGTAGCGCTTGATTCCGCGGCCGGTCCCGCGCAGCAGGAGGCATGTCCGCGCATGATCGTTCCGGCTGGGCCGTCTTCGGCATCGGCGACTTCCGCCTGTTCGGCTCGGCCCGGTTCCTCACGGGCCTCGCCTACCAGATGCAGGCGGTGGCGATCGGCTGGTACGTCTACGACCTGACCCATTCCGCCCTGGCGCTGGGCCTCGTGGGCCTCGCGGGCTTCCTGCCGGCGGTGCTGTGCGCGCTGATCACCGGCCACGTCGCCGACGCCTACGACCGGCGCCTCGTCGGCGCCGCCGCCTTCGCGCTCCAGAGCGCCGCGAGCCTCGGCCTCCTCGCCTGCGCCCTCGCGGGCGTGCACTCCGTCTGGCCGATCTACGCCCTGGTCATCGTCGTCGGCACGGCCCGGGCCTTCGCCAACCCGGCCCTGCAGGCGCTGCTCCCGACCCTGGTGCCCGGGCCGCTTTTCGGCTCGGCGATCGCGTGGAACGCGTCCCTCTGGCAGAGCGCGTCGGTGATGGGGCCGGCGCTCGGCGGCTTCCTCTACGCCCTCGGACCCGCCGTCGTGTTCGGTGGGGCAGGGGGCAGCTTCGCCCTGGCCAGCGCCTTGACCCTGCTGATCCGCTACCGGCCGGCGGCGGTGAGCGAGCGGCCGCCGATCACCTGGGCGGCGCTCTCGGCCGGGATCGACTACATCCGCTCCCAGCCGGTGGTGCTCGGGGCGATCAGCCTCGACCTGTTCACGGTGCTGCTCGGCGGCGCCACGGCGCTGCTGCCGATCTACGCCGCGGAGGTCTTGCACGTCGGCCCGCTCGGCCTCGGCGCGCTCCGGAGCATGCCGGCCTTCGGGGCTGTCGCCATGGCGGTGCTGCTGGCGAACTACCCCCTGCGGCGCCACGCGGGCGTGCGCATGCTCCGCGCCGCCGCGGTATTCGGGGCCGCCACGGTCGCGTTCGGGCTGTCGACGTCGCTGCCGCTGTCGATGGCCTGCCTGTTCGTCACGGGCGCCGCCGACATGATCTCGGTCTACGTGCGCCAGACCTTCGTGCAGGGCGAGACGCCGGACGCGATGCGCGGCCGCGTCTCGGCGGTGAACACGGTATTCATCGGCGCCTCGAACGAGCTCGGCGAGTTCGAATCGGGGCTGCTCGCCGCCGCGATCGGCGCGGTCCCGGCGGTGGTGGTCGGCGGCGCCGCGACGGTCGGGGTCGCGCTGCTCTGGGGCAGGCTCTTCCCGGCGCTGAGGGCCCGCGACCGGCTGATGATGCAGGGCTAGCGCGCCATCGCGCGGCTCGGGACGCGACGCGTCCCGGATGACGGCCGTGGCGATCGTGGCCCCGCGAGCCGGCGCCGCACGAAACGCGGGTCCCCTCTCCCGTGTAGGGGAGAGGGGTAAGGCGCAGCTCTCTCGACCGGAGCTGCCGTCCTGCCGAACCGTTGCACCAGGATCGGGAACGGTCCCGGAGCCCGCCTCGTGAGCCGGGCTCCGCGACGCGCTCAGCGGCCCGACAGCAGCGGCGACCAGGTCGGGTCGGACGCGTAGGCGGGCGTCGGGACCGGCTGCTCCACCTTGCCGGTAATGTCGACCATGAACAGCTTGCCGCCGCCCTGGCCGCCCGGATCGCGGAAGAACAGCACGTACTGGCCGTTCGGCGCGAAGGTCGGGCCCTCGTTGTGGAAGCCCTCGGTGAGCACGCGCTCGCCGGAGCCGTCGGGCTTCGAGACGCAGATGGCGAAGCCGCCGTTGCGCTGGCGGGTGTAGGCGATCAGGTCGCCCCGGGGCGAGAAGGCCGGCTGCGAGGCCGAGCCGGGCCCGAAGGTGATCCGGTGCGGGTTCGAGCCGTCCGCCCCCATCACGTAGACCTGCTGGGAGCCGCCGCGGTCGGACTCGAAGGCGATCTGCGACCCGTCCGGCGAGTAGGTCGGCGAGGTGTCAATCGCCATGCCGTTGGTGATCGAGCGCTGGGCCTTCGAGGCGAGGTCCATCGTGACGATGTCGGCGTTGCCGCCCTGCTGGACGCTCATCACGATCTTGCGGCCGTCCGGCGAGAAGCGCGGGCTCGCGCTCATCGAATCGACGTTGCCGAGCGCCTGGCGGGAGCCGGTCTCCAGGTTGATCATCTGCACCCGCGGCTGGTGGCCGGTGGCCTGGGCCATGAAGGCGATGTCCTGCGTGGCTGGCGAGTAGCGCGGGGCCACGATCGACATCTCGCCGGTGGTGATCGCCCGGACATTGGCGCCGTCCTGGTCCATGACCATCAGGCGCTTGCGGCGGTTCTCCTTGGGACCGGTCTCGTCCACGAAGGCGATGCGGCTGTCGAACCAGGGTCCGAGGCCGGTGATCTTGGTGTAGACCCCGTCGGCGATCAGGTGGCCGGTGCGCCGGACGTTGGCGGCGTCGGTGCCGTATTGCTGGCCGGTCATCTGCTGGCCGTTGGTCACGTCCCAGAGCCGGAACTCGACCTTGACCCGGCCGCCCTCGCGGACGACCCGGCCGGTGACGAGGCCCTGCACGCCGGTGGCGCGCCACTTCTCGAAGTTCGGCGCGGCGTCGAAGTTCGGCTGCTCGGGGAAGCGGGCGTGGTCGAGCGGCGTGAAGTAGCCGGAGCGGCGCAGGTCGTTGGTGACCACGCCGGAGACGAGGCCCGCGAGGCTCGGGTCGCCGCCGAAATCCGCGATGGCGATGGGCATCGGCTGGAAGTTGCCGCCGCCGATGCGCAGCTGCAGCTGCGCCTGGGCCGGCCCCGCCAGGAGGCCCGTCAGCATCACGAGGAGCGCGAGCAGGCGCGTGGCATAGGACGTCAGGAGGCGCCCGACGGAGGGGAGGTGCAGCATGGTGGGTCGGATCCGAGTGACGATCAGACGGGAACGCGGGGACGGCGGGACACTGGCTGGAAGACCTCAGGTCGCCGTGAACTCGAACTCCGCGTTGATGGCCTTCCAGTCGTTGTAGTACGGCGCGTAGGTGGCCGGAATGTTGTACGGCGCGCAGCGGCGGACCGCCCGGAGTGCGGCCTGCGCGATCGACTGGTCGACCGCGCTCGCCCCGCCGCGCATGATCCGCGGCTCCGTGCTGAGCGAGCCGTTCGGGTTCAGGCGGATGTCGAGCACCGGCAGGACCACGCCCTGGGCCGCGCCGGGGGGCGCCGAGTAGCACCGCTCGATCTGCTGCTGGAGCAGGCCGACCAGGGCGTCGCGCAGCGACGGCGAGAGGCGCTGCGCGTTGCCGGTCGCGGCGCCGAGCGCCGCCACCTTCTGCACCGCGTGGCCGGTGGCGCCGGTCGACTGCGACGGCGCCTTCGAGGCGAGCATCGAGCGGATGTCGCCGGCGTTGAACTTGTCGGCGAGTTCGGCCTGCTTGCGCGCCTTGGCCTCGGCATCGGCCTTGGCCTTCGCGTCCGCCATGGCCTTCGCCTTCGCCTTGGCGGCGGCCTCGGCTTTGGCGGCCGCCTCGGCCTTCGCGGCCTCAGCTTTCGCCTTGGCGGCGGCCTCCGCCTTCTCGCGCTCGGCTTCGGCCTTGGCCTCCGCGATCTCCTTCTGACGCTCGGCTTCGGCCTCGGCCTTGGCCTTCGCGTCGGCGGCCTTCTTGGCCGCTTCCTTGGCGGCTTCGGCCTTCTTCGCGGCGGCGGCCTTCTGGGCGGCCGCCGCGGCCTCGGCCTCCTGCTTCTCGATCAGCTTCTCGAGCTGCTCGCGCTTCTCGGCCTCGGCCTTCGCGACCGCCTCGGCCTTGGCCTTCGCCTCGGCCTTGGCGGCGGCAGCCTTCTCCGCGGCGGCCTTCTCGGCCGCTTTCTCGGCCGCCTTGGCGGCAGCCTTCTCGGCGTCGCGCTTCTCCTGCGCCGCCTTCTCCGCCGCCTTGGCGGCCTGGGCCGCCTCCTGCGGATCGGGCTCAGCGCGCAGCGGCATCTCGTCCGCGTTGGCGAGCTTCATCTCGGCCGTGCGGGTCGGGGCGGTCGGCGCGTCCTGCTTGGAATTCTCGGGCTCGCGGTCCTCGAACTTCTCGGCCTTGCGGTCGGCCCGCGAGGTGGCGTTCGGCATCGGCTTGTCGGCCTGACGCTCGCCCTTTGTGATCTCGGAGAACTGGTTCTCGGTGATCACCTCGACGGGCACGCCCTCCTGGGCCTCCGGCAGGGCCGGGGCCGCGACGCTGACCAGCGCCAGCGCGAGGAGCGCGACGTGGGTGCCGGCGGAGATCCAGACACCCGGTTCCTTGCGGTCGAAGCGGAACTCCACGGGACGGCCCTACTGATGCTCAGGCTCGGTGACGAGGGCGACCTTCTTGAAGCCGCCGCCGGTCACGATCGCCATCACCTGCGCCACGCGGCCGTAATCGACCCGCTTGTCGCCGCGCACGAAGACGCGCTCCTCGGTCCCGGACTTGGCAGTCTCCATGAGCTTCGGCACGATCGAGTCGTCGGTGAGCTCGTCCTCGCCGAGGAAGACCTGGCCGGTCTGGCGGATCGACAGGGTGATCGGCTTCACGTCGGAATTGAGCGGCGAGGCCTTGGATTGCGGCAGGTCGAGGGGCACGCCCACGGTCATCATCGGCGCCGCGACCATGAAGATGATCAGGAGCACGAGCACGACGTCGATGAACGGCGTCATGTTGATCTCGTTGATGGGTCCGCCGCGGCGGCCCCGGCGCCGGCGGCGCTTGCCGCCCTGCGATGCGCCCGCTGCCATGCCCATGGATCGGTCTCCTCTGGATCAGCCGGTTCAGGCGGCGAGCGGCAGGCGCTCGTCGATCTGGCGGGAGAGGATGGCGGAGAACTCGTCGGCGAAGCTCTCCAGCCGCGACTGCGCCTTGGAAACCTCGGCCTGGAGCTTGTTGTAGGCGAGCACCGCCGGGATCGCGGCGAACAGGCCGATGGCGGTGGCGAACAGCGCCTCGGCGATGCCGGGGGCGACGACCGCGAGCGAGGTGTTCTTCGAGGCCGCGATCGAGGTGAACGCGGTCATGATGCCCCAGACGGTGCCGAACAGGCCGATATACGGGCCGGCCGAGCCGATCGAGGCGAGGAACAGCAGGCGCGACTCGAGCCGCTCGACCTCGCGGTGGATGGTGACGTCGAGCTGCTTTTCGATGCGCTGCGACAGCGACTGGATCTGCCGACCGGAGCCCTCGAAGCTGCGCTTCCACTCGCGCATGGCGGCGACGAAGACAGCGGCGAGGCCCGTGGCCGGCCGGTCGTTGAACGAGCGGAACAGCTCCTCCAGGGAGCGGCCGGACCAGAAGGCGTCCTCGAACGCGTCCATCTCGGCCTTAGTCCGGCGGAACAGCAGCGTCTTGTCGACGATGATCGACCAGCACCAGATCGAGGCGCTGAGCAGCCCGATCATCACGATCTTCACGACGAAGTGGGCCTGCAGGAACAGGCCGAGCAGCGTCATGTCGGCGACAGGCGCGGCCTGCATCGCGTCGGCTGGGTTCATCCGTCGAGGTCTCCTGCTCCGGATCGCGATGCGCCGGGCGAGGCCCGCGTCCGTCGGATCCGTGAGCGATATCAACGCTGTCGCCCGCGAATCTGTCGAAAGTAAGGGCCGTCGACGGCCCCCGCGCCCCGCCGTGGCATCGCCTCCGTTAAGGGCGCGGCAGGGTTAAGGATCGGTTTCGATCCGGGCGATCCTGAGGCATGTGCCGCCGTCCGACGGGCCGTCCGGGCTGGACCTGCCGAAAGCGCCTCCCGTATGGTCGCGGCCCACGGCGCCGAGTCGACAGCCCTGAGATACGCAGGACGCGCATGACCCTCCCCGTTCCCAGCCTGCCCGATCTGCTGCCCACCGGCCCGGCCCGGTTCCTGGGCTGGTCCATGATCGCCGATCCGATGCTGGCCGGCTTCCTGGCGCGCGCCGGCTTCGACGCCGTCCTGCTGGATCAGCAGCACGGCACTTACGACTACAAGACGTCGTGTGCGGCGATCACCGAGGTCGCCCTCGCCGGCAAATCGACCCTGGTGCGCGTGCCGGTGGGCGACTTCGCCATGGTCTCGCGGATGCTCGACGCGGGCGCGGCCGGCGTCGTGGCGCCGATGATCAACACCGTCGCGGATGCCGAGGCCCTGGCCGCGGCCGCGAAATTCCCGCCGGTCGGGCAGCGGAGCTGGGGACCGGACCGGGCCATGTGGCTCTCGGGGCTCCGGAACGGCGCGGACTACCTCGCGGGCGCCAACGATCGGGCGCTCACGATCGCCATGTGCGAGACCGAGGCGGGGATCGCCGACCTGGAGGCGATCCTCGCCGTGCCGGGCATCGACGGCGTCCTGGTCGGCCCCGCCGACCTGTCGATCGCCCTGTCGAAGGGGGCGGCCATCGACCCGCTGGGATCGGCAGTCACGGCGGCCCTCGGGGAGATCGCGCGCAAGACCCGGGCGGCGGGCAAGATTCCCTGCGCCTTCGCGCCGTCGCCGGCGCGCGCCCGGGAGATGGTCGGGATGGGCTACCAGCTGGTCTCGGTCGAGTACGACGTGCTGACCATCGTCAACGCCTTCGCGCGGGTGCTCTGCGAGGCCGACCCGGCGCGGGCCGGCTGAGGTCTAGGCGGCCTCGCCGGGCGCGAGCCGCCGCCGCAGCGCGTCCGGGAGGCGGACGGCGCGGCTGTCCCGCACGCAGGCGACCGTGACCTCCGCGGAGACCAGCACTTCGTCGCCCCGTCGGACGTCCTGGGCGAGCTGCATCGAGGCGCCGCGCAGGGCGCGCGTGCGGGTCACGACGGTCAGCAGGTCGTCCATCCGGGCCGGCCGGAGGAAATCGAGGCTCATGCGCCGCACCACGAAGACGAGGCCGCGTGCGTCGCGGTGCAGGTCCGACTGGTCGCCGGCGAGTTCCCGCAGCAATTCGGTGCGGCCGCGCTCGAGGAAGCGCAGGTAGCTGGCGTGGTAGACGAAGCCGGAGAAGTCTGTGTCTTCGTAGTAGACGCGCACGCCCATCCGGTGGTGCGGGGCACCGTCCTCCGCGGGTCCGTCACTGGCGGGCTCGATCGCGCTCATGCGCCCCTTTAGCGACGGGCGGTGCGACGGCGCAACACGACGAGGGCCGCCCTGGGGCGGCCCTCGCGCAGATCACGCCATGCGCGGCGCTCAGCCGCCGATGCGGGCCGCGAGGCTCGCCGAGTGGGCGTGCTCGTCGGCGATGTAGGGCAGGGCCTCGGTGGCGAACTTGCGGCCCTGGGCGTTGTCGCCCTGCTTGGCGTAGGCGTCGTAGAGCGCCAGGGTGCGGGCGTCCGAGCGGGCCTGCTGGTCGATGTAGGTCCGGTCGAAGGCCCGGCCGTTCGGGGCCGCCTGGAGCTGCGCCAGACGCGCTTGTCCGCGCTCGCCGAGGGCCACGCGGCGGCCCGGTTCGGCCGGGCTGTTGTCGACGATGCCGACCGCGCCGAGGGCGCCGCCGACGATGCCGGTGCCGATGTTGGCGGCCACCGTCACCGGCGCGAGCACCAGGCCGACCGGGTTGCTCAGGTCGGTGCGGATGCCCTGGTTGTCGGAGACCACCGAGCCGTTGCGGGTGAGGGAGGTGTTCGGCGGCAGCAGCGCGTCGGTGGTCGCCTTGCGCTCGACGAGGACGCGGTTGGCGTAGTTGCGGACCCGGGGGTTGCGCGACCGCTGGAGGGCGATCCGGCTCGCCTCGATGCTGGCGGCGTCCGAACGCAGCGCCTCGGCCCGGAAGGCGGGCGTCTCGGTCGCGGCGGCGCCGACGCCGTCCTGATTGGCGAAGGGCAGCACGCGGATCGGCAGGGCGTCCTGCGCGAAGGCGGGCGCCGAGATGGCGGCGACGGACAGGCCGAGCACGGCGAGCGTGAGTTTCTTCATGGCGGAAGTTTATCCCTGACGTTGTTCTTGAGATCGCGAAGATCTGCCGCGATCGGAGGGCAGGACCCTGATCGGGACAGCCTTGCCGGCGCCGAGCGAACCCGGCGCGGTCGCCTCCCCAACTGTCGCGTTTCGGCGCTGTTCCACGCACTCCGGCAGTTTTTACACGTACGTGATCGGCGAGACGCCCGCCTAAGCTTGGCAATATTGTTTCGAGACCGTCGAAAAAACGGCTGTTCCGGCAGCGACTTGCCGAGGTCGCGACGCGGAACCCACCATGGCGCTGCGCGCAGCACCGCCCGTCCGGAGCATGTCCCCGGTGAAATGCTGGTCCGAATTCAATGCATGGAGACGCGTTGACCGGTCCTCAGGGCTCTCCGTCACCGAAGAAGCCGAACTGCCCGGGCGTCTCGCGCTTCGGTTCCGGCATCTGCATGTGCCGGTAGGCGTGCCGGGTGAGGACGCGTCCGCGGGGTGTGCGCTGCACGAAGCCGCGCTGGATCAGGTAGGGCTCGATGATGTCCTCGATCGCGTCCCGCGGCTCCGACAGNCGGGTGAGGACGCGTCCGCGGGGTGTGCGCTGCACGAAGCCGCGCTGGATCAGGTAGGGCTCGATGATGTCCTCGATCGCGTCCCGCGGCTCCGACAGCGCCGCCCCGATCGTCTCGATGCCCACCGGCCCGCCCCCGAACGAACGCGCGATCAGGCTCAGGTACTTGCGGTCCATCACGTCGAGACCTGCCCCGTCCACGTCCAAGAGCTGCAGCGCCCGGTCGGCGATCGCCCGCGTCACCGTCTCGGCCTCCGCCACCACCGCGAAGTCCCGCACCCGCCGCAAGAGCCGCCCSGCGATCCGCGGCGTGCCCCGCGCCCGACGGGCGATCTCGTTGGCSCCCTCCGCCGACATGCCCAGACCCAGCACCCGCGCGCCGCGCGCCACGATCTGCTCCAGCTCGTCGATCTCGTAGAACTCCAGCCGGATCGGGATGCCGAACCGGTCGCGCAGCGGCGTCGTCAGCAGCCCCGCTCGCGTCGTGGCGCCGACCAGCGTGAACTTCGGCAGCTCGATCTTGACCGAGCGCGCCGCCGGATTGGCGATCGATTCGCAGAAGATCGCCTTGGTGCGCGGCGTGATCGCGGATCGGGATCCCGAACCGGTCGCGCAGCGGCGTCGTCAGCAGCCCCGCTCGCGTCGTGGCGCCGACCAGCGTGAACTTCGGCAGCTCGATCTTGACCGAGCGCGCCGCCGGGCCCTCGCCGATGATCAGGTCGAGCTGGTAATCCTCCATGGCCGGGTAGAGGATCTCCTCGACCGCCGGGTTGAGCCGGTGGATCTCGTCGATGAACAGGACGTCGCGCTCCTCCAGGTTGGTGAGCTGGGCGGCCAGATCCCCGGCCTTGGCGATCACCGGCCCGGAGGTCGAGCGGAAGTTCACGCCGAGTTCGCGCGCCACGATCTGCGCCAGCGTGGTCTTGCCGAGCCCGGGCGTGACCCTTTGGGGCCATAGCTCAGCTGGGAGAGCGCGTGNCTCCAGGTTGGTGAGCTGGGCGGCCAGATCCCCGGCCTTGGCGATCACCGGCCCGGAGGTCGAGCGGAAGTTCACGCCGAGTTCGCGCGCCACGATCTGGGCGAGCGTGGTCTTGCCGAGCCCGGGCGGCCCGACGAACAGCACGTGGTCGAGCGCCTGCCCAGTCTTCCTCGCCGCCTCGATGAACACCTGCATGTTCGCCCGCGCCGCGCGCTGACCGATGAACTCGGCAAGGCTCAGGGGGCGGATCGTCTGATCGACGTCCTCGGTGCGCTTCTCCGGTGTCAGGAGCGCGTTGGTCGGAGGCTTCGACTTGCTCATGAACCCTGCTTCGTGGACCGTGCCGCGGCCCGCGATGGGCGGTCTCGCAGGACGGCTGGGCACCGGCGCGTCCGGTTTTGTTCTTCCTTACCCGTGAAAGCCGGGAAGTCTAAGCGCCGCGGCCGGGCAAGGTGGCCAAGTGTCGTGGCCAGGTGTCGTGGCCGGGCGTCAGCCCGTGTGGCGCCACCGGCGATGTGAGCGAGCGCACGGGCCGTCGCGATCGACGCAACCGGGATGCAACCGAACCGCCGGCCCGCGCATTCCTGGACCAAACCTCCAAGCATGGCCGCAGGGCGCTTCTCCCCGATGAAACTCCGTACGATCGCTGCCGCCGCAGCCGGCACCGTCATGCTCGCCGTTCCGCTCGCGGCTCAGGCCGCCAACGGTCCGGCCGAGACCAAGGTCGCCGAGGCCAACCCGCAGGTCCATCCCGTATCGGCGGAGCGGGAGGACGACGTCACCTGCAGCCGGGCCCGCCGCCGTCTGTGGATCGAGGGCGAGGGCTGGGTGGTCCGGCGGATCACCACCTGCCGCTGACCGGTGCGCACCCGGGGGCCGATCGGCTGGGCATGACGGGACCGTTACGCACTCTGCGCGACTGGAGACGCGGAACGGCCAATGATCCGGTCTGTTGGCCCAGCACCCGGAGCGCACCGCGCCCGCCGACACCCCTCGGAGCCGGACCCATGGCCAACCGGACGATCGTGACCCTGCTCGCTCTGGCGGCGGCGGCGCCCGCGTCGGCGCAGACCTTCCGGAGCGCTGATCCCTACGCTCCGGTCGCCTACGCGCCCGGTTACGCCGCCGATCCGGGCTTTGCCGGCGAGTTCGTGCGGGGCACCTATATCGGCGCCCCGCTGACCCGCGTGCCGCGCCCGACCCAGATCGTGCCCACGCCCTGGAGCTACGGCACCTACGGCGTCCCGACGGTGACCGGCATCCCGGCCGCTCCGGCGGCCGAGCCGACCCTGACGGTGATCAACGCCGCCCCCTACGGCCGCCGCGGCGCGCGCGCCGTCGGGGCCGACCCGGTCGCGGGGGCCCGGGTCATCGCGGTTCAGGTTCCCCGGCGCTGAGCGCCGCGAACCACGCCGCGTAGGGCGTGTTGCGGACGAGGTGCCGGTTGAGGTCGGGCGCGCCGTCCGTCCACCAGACCGGGCCGCGCTCGCCGAGTCCGACCTTCGCCGCATCGACCTCGGCCCTGGCGGCGGCGAGCGCCTCCGCGGCGCCCGGCTCGTCCGCGCGCTCGGCCCGCTTGGCCTCCTTCACGCCCCGGCGCGCCGCCATCAGGCGCTGCACCAGCGCGGCCCGACAGGTTTCCGACAGGTCGGGATTCGCGCGGCGCCACAGACGCGCCCGGACAACGATATAGCGCCGATCCGGAGTGGTAATGGCCACGCTCATACCGGGGTTCAGCTCCGTTGGGGGGCGGTTAAGCCTTCCAGCTTACACCGCGGATATCGGGTGCGGGTCACGCCATGCAGATCGTCATCGTCGACTCGAGCCGCGTCGTGCTGCAGATCATCGCGTCCCTGATCGAGCCGCGCGGCCACGCGGTGCACCCGTTCACGGATTCGGAGCGGGCGCTGGAGTTCCTGGCGGCGACGCCCGCGGTCCGGGTCCTCATCACCAGCCTGGAGGTGCGGCCGCTCTGCGGGCTCGAGCTCTGCTGGTCGGCCCGGCTCCTCGCCGAATCCCGCGGGCCGCTGCACGTCATCACCATGTCGTCGGCCCGCAACGTCCGCAGCCTGGCCGAGGCTCTCGACAGCGGCGCCGACGACTTCATCGAGAAGCCGCCGAGCGCCGAGGAGCTGAACGCGCGCCTGCGCGCGGCCGAGCGCCTGACCACCATGCAGGAGGAGCTGATCCGCCTCGCCGAGACGGACCCGCTGACCGGCTCCTACAACCGGCGTGCCTTCTTCAAGCGCGCGCGGGCCGCCGCGGCGCGAGACCCGAGACCGGGCGCCGTCTCGGCGATCCTCCTCGACATCGATCACTTCAAGCGCATCAACGACGAGCACGGGCACGATGTCGGCGACGTGGCGATCAAGGCCGTGGCCGAGTTGATCGCCGGTGCCGGGATCGCGGGACGCCTCGGCGGCGAGGAATTCGCCGTCATCCTGCCCGGCCACGGGCTCGCGGAGGCCGTGGCGCAGGCCGAGCGCCTGCGCGCCGACGTCCAGGCCCTGCGGATCAGCGGGGCGCGGGGTCCGATCGCGCTGAGCTGCAGCTTCGGCGTCAGCACGTGGTGCGACGGCGACAGCGTCGAGGCCCTGGTCAAGCGGGCCGATGTCGCGCTCTACGCGGCGAAGGGCGGCGGCCGGAACCGGGTGGTGCCGGATCAGAGCGAGGCTATCCGCGCCGTCGCGGGCTGAACCGGACCGCCCGTCCCGGATCGGCACAGTCCGTCGAGCGGTGTCCCACCGTCGTCCCAGATCGGCGCATTGATTCGCCGAGTATCCGTTTCTGGGGAGCGATTCGGCCAATATAAAGCTTAATATTCGCGAGTTGTTGCTGGAACGGATCTTGGAACTTCGCCTTCGATCCCGGCCGCCTGTATCAAGCCGGGAGAGAGAGGTGCGAGGTCATGAGTACGGCCGTTGGCGTCCTGATCCTGGATGAGCCGGAGGACCTGAGCGCGACGGTTCGCGCCACCCTCGAGCACATGCCCGAATTCCACACCATCGGCGAGGCAGATCTCGACCGCGCCGACGCCGGCAGCAGCGTCGCCTTGGTCTTCCTCGACGAGATCCGGCTGGCCGACGGGATCGCCCGCATCGTCGCCTTGAAGGAGCGCCAGCCGGCGCTCCGCACGCTGGTCGCCTTCGGCGCGCTGACGGCGGACGACCTCCGCGCCCTGCTGGCCGCCGGCGCCGACGCCTTCGTGGCGCGCTCCAAGTCGCCGCGGGACCTCGGCGCGGCGCTGCTCGCCCTGGCGGAAGGCTCGGACGTGCTGGTCCCGCCGGAGCAGCCTGTGGCGATGCCGCCGGAGGCGGGCGAGAGCCTCGGGCTGACGCCCCGCGAGGCCGAGGTGCTGCGCTTCCTGAGTTCCGGGTTCAGCAACAAGGAGGTCGCGCGGCGGCTGGCGCTCAGCGTGCGCACGGTGGAGACCCACCGGCTCAACCTGCGGCGCAAGACCCAGACCGGCCGGCTCAAGGACCTGGTCTCTCTGGCCCGCCAGCTCGGCCTGGCCCCCGTGGTCGATTCCAGCGATCAGGTTCGGCGCGGCACCGACAACCGGTCCTCGGGCAACGACAACCAGTCCCGGCACTGAGAGGGGGATCGGGCGGTCTCGGCGAGACCGCCCCCCTAAGCGGCCGCGGCCGCCTTCCGGGCACCGGACGCGCGCTTGGCTGCCGTCCCGCTCTTGGACCGCTCTGGCGTCTTCGCCCCGCGTTTCCGAGCGGCCGCCGGCTTGACCCGACCTCCGGCCTTGACGGCGTCCTCGGCGGCGGAGAGGCGCGCCTGCAGGAGTCCCAGCACCGCCGCCTCCTCGGGCCGCAGGCTCGACAGGTCCTCGCTCAGCTCCGATTCGACCGCGTCCTTCACCTGCAGGAGCAGGCCGCCCTCCAGGTAGCAGTCGAGGATCTGCGGGTGGATGTAGCACTTGCGGCAGATCGTCGGCGTGTTGCCGAGGCGGCCCGCGACGTTCTCGATGGCCGCGCGGATGTTGCGCTTGGCTCCGGCCTCGCTGTCGAAGCTCTCGAACTCCCGCAGCGCCAGCGCCGCCAGCACCGTGCCGGCCCAGGTCCGAAAATCCTTGGCGGTGAAGTCCTCGCCGGTGATCTCACGCAGGTACGCGTTCACGTCCGAGGAGGTGACGTCGCGCTGGGTGCCGTCCGGGTCGAGATACTGGAACAGCTCCTGGCCCGGCAGGTCCTGGCAGGCCTTGACGATCCGGGCGACCCGCCGGTCCTTCAGCGACACGTCCCAGGTCTTGCCGCTCTTGCCCTTGAAGCGGAACGACAGGGCCGAACCCTCGACCCGGACGTGGGGATCGCGCAGGGTCGTCAGGCCGTAGCTCTTGTTGGTCCGCGCGTAATCGTCGTTGCCGACGCGGATCAGCGTGGTCTCGAGCAGGTGGACCACGGTGGCCAGCACCTTGTCGCGGGGCAGGCCCGGCCGCCTCATGTCGGCGTCGACGCGCCGGCGAATGCCCGGCAGCGCGTCCGCGAAGGCCATGATCCGCGAGAACTTGTTCGCCTCCCGCGCCTGCCGGAAATCCGGGTGGTAGCGGTACTGCTTGCGCCCCTTAGCGTCGCGGCCCGTCGCCTGGATGTGGCCGTTGCGGCGCGGGCAGATCCAGACATCCGTGTAGGCCGGCGGGATCGCGAGGCCGCGGATGCGGGCCAGCACGGCCCTGTCGCGCACCGGCGCGCCCTTCGCGTCGCAGTAGCGGAAGCCGGTGCCGCTGCGGCGGCGGGTCAGCCCGGGCCGGCCGTCATCGACGTAGACGAGCCCGGCCTCCTCGGCCGCGGCGCGGAGGTCTCCGCCGCTCTCCGCCGTCTCGACGCACGCCATGAACAGCCCCTCCCATCGACGCCGCCGGGCTGCCTCGCCCGGCGAGAAGGCCTTGGACAACCGGCGGCACGGGATCGCCGTTCCGGGCCTGCACATCCGTCGCAGGACGGGCCCCGCCGCCGTGCTAGAGGGAACGGATGCAGTCCGATGCCGAACCCGGGAACCTGCCCGTTCCGATGCGCCGCCTGGTCTTCGTGGTGACCGAGGACTGGTTCTTCGCCTCGCATTTCCTGCCGATGGCCCGCGCCGCCGTCGGCATGGGTCTCTCGGTCGCCGTGGTGACGCGGGTCCGCCTCCACCGGGCCGCCATCGAGGCGACCGGCGCGCAGGTCGTCAACCTGGAGGCCGAGCGGGCGAGCCTCAACCCGATGGCCGCGGGCTACGCGGCCGGGCAGCTCGCGGCGATCCTCAAGGCGCTGAAGGCCGACATCGTCCACTGCATCGCCCTGCGCGGCATCCTGGTCGGCGGCACGGCCGCCGCCATGGCGGGCATCCCGTCTCGCGTCTTCGCCCTGACCGGCCTCGGCCTCGTCGGCGCCCGGAGCGACCGCCTCGGCCGGGCGGCACGCCTCGCCCTGCGGGCGCTGATCCGGGGGCCGCTGGCCTCGTCGCGGACGCGCTTCCTCTTCGAGAACCCCGACGACGCCCTGGCCCTGGGCCTGGACCCGCTCGACCGGTCGGTGACCGTGGTGGGCGGCGCCGGCGTCGATCCCGCGATCCTCGTCCCGCAGCCGCTGCCGCCGATGCCGCCGCTGCGGGTGGCCGTCGTCGCCCGGATGCTGTGGTCGAAGGGGATCGACGTCGCCGTCGAGGCCGTCCGCCTCGCCCGGAGCCAGGGCGCGCCGGTGGAGCTGGCGCTGTACGGCGCGCCGGACCCGTCGAACCGGCGGGCGATCGGCGCCGACACCCTGCGCGCCTGGAGCCGCGACGGCATCGTCTGGCACGGGCCGACGACCGACGTCGCGGGGGTCTGGGCCGGCCACCACGTCGCCTGCCTGCCCTCGCGCGGCGGGGAGGGCCTGCCGCGGACGCTGCTGGAGGCCGCCGCCTGCGGCCGGGCGCTGGTCGCGTCCGACGTCCCGGGCTGCCGCAGCCTCGTGCGCGACGGCGTCGAGGGCCTGCTCGTTCCCCCGGACGACGCGCCGGCTCTGGCCGCCGCGCTGGCGCGCCTGAGCGGCGATGCCGGTCTCGTCGCCGGCCTGGGCGCGGCCGCGCGGGCGCGGATCGAGACCGGGGGCTTCACCGAGACCGCGGTGACCGACCAGGTCCGCGCCGTGTGGCGCGACCTGCTGGAGGCCTGACCGTGCGCGCACCGGACGATCCCGCCGGCTTCATCCGCGACAACACCCGCCTGCTGCCCGTCCCCCACGCGCCCGAGATCCGCCTGCACGTCGCCGACGAGGCGACCGATCTCTGGCAGCGGACCGAGGAGGAGTTGCAGGCGATCGGGCTGCCGCCGCCGTTCTGGGCGTTCGCCTGGGCGGGCGGCCAGGCGCTCGCCCGCTACGTCCTCGACAACCCGGACGTCGCGGACGGCGCGCGCGCGGTGGATTTCGCCTCGGGGTCCGGCCTCGTCGCGATCGCGGCGGCCCGCGCCGGGGCGCGCCACGTCGTCGCCAGCGACCTCGACCCCTTCGCCGTCGCGGCGATCGGGCTGAACGCCGCGGCCAACGGCGTCGGCGACCGCGTCGCCGCGATCGCCGACGATCTCCTCGCCACGGATCCCCGGGCCGACCTCGTCCTGGCGGCCGACGTGTTCTACGAGCGCGACCTCGCCGAGGCCGTGACCGCCTGGCTCGTTCGCCTGCAAGCGCGCGGCGTCACCGTGCTGATCGGCGATCCGGGCCGCACCTACCTTCCGCGGGACCGCCTCGACTGCCTCGCGACCTACGAGGTTCCGGTCTCGCGCGCGCTGGAGGATTCCGAGATCAAGCGCAGCCACGTCTGGCGGCTCCGCGGATGACGGATCCGCCGAGACGGTCCCGCCGAACCGCCGCCCGCGCGGCCGCGCCGAGGCTTTATCCGGCGCGGGAATGCGTTACCGTCGAATCGACCCGCGTCGCGTGCCGCGCATGCGCCAGGGTGTTCGGAGTCCCGGATCAGGGCGTGCTGCGGCGGAAGGTTTCGTGGTGAGTGTCGAGTCGAGTGTGAAGCCCAGCCGTGCCCGCGTCGTCGCCTTCTCGGGCAGCGCCAAGCGACCCTCGCGCACCCGCATCCTGGTCGAGGCCCTCGGCGCCGAACTCGGTCGCCTGCGCGGGATCGACCTCGCCGTGTACGACCTGATGGATGCCGGCCCGGGCCTCGGCGCGACGCAGCGGGACGACCTCTCGGCGCCCGCCGCGCGCCTCGTCGAGGCGATCGAGGCGGCGGACGCGCTGATCGTCGGGACGCCTGTCTACCAGGGCGGCTATGCCGGGCTGTTCAAACACGTCTTCGACTTCGTCGACCCGGCCCGGATGATCGGCATGCCGGTGGCGCTGACCGCCACGGGCGGGGGCCTGCGCCACGCCCTGGTGGTCGAGCACGGGCTCCGACCCCTGTTCGGCTTCTTCGCGGCCCACGTCGCGCCGACCTCGGTCTATGCCGGGTCGGACGACCTGGTGGACGGCCGCATCGTCGACGAGACCGTGGCGATCCGGCTGCGCGCCGCGGCCACGGAACTCGCCGCCTTGCTCGACGTGTCGCGGGCGACCGCGACCGGCGTATCCGTCTGACGGGAGACTATTCCGGCCGGAGGCGGGCCCTAGATCGCAGAGGGACCACGCTCTTCCGCGAGGGATCATGTCAGGCTCTCCGCTCACGGCCGGCAAGGCGCCGACCGCGCTGCCCGCCACCTACGTCACGGCATCCGGACTGCCGCGCTACCACCCGGTCTCGCAGGCGCTGCACTGGCTGAACGCCGCCCTCGTCCTGGCGGTGCTGCCGCTGGCCTGGGTCGCGATCAGCCTGCCGCCGACGCCCGCCAAGGGCAGCATGTTCGTGCTGCACAAGTCGGTCGGCCTGACGATCCTGGCGATCGTGGTCGTGCGGATCCTCTGGCGGATGATCCGGCCCGCGCCGCCGGACCCGCAGGCGCCCCGGCTGCTGACGCTGATCGGGCGCATCAACCATTTCCTGCTCTACGCGATCTTCCTGATCATGCCGATCAGCGGCTACCTGCTCAGCGCGCTGTCCGGGCGCGACACGCCGTATTTCTGGCTGTTCACGATCCCGGGACTGCCGAAGGACGACGCGACGCAGAAGATCTTCGAGTCGATCCACGTGTTCGGCCAGTGGCTCGTCTACGCCCTGGTCCTGCTGCACGTCGCCGGCACGGCGTGGCACTTGGTCATCCGCCGCGACGGTCTGCTGGAGCGGATGCTGCCGGTCCAGGACGGGCGCGGCTCGTCGCGCTGACGCGCCCGTCATCGAGCGCGCGGTCGCCGCCGCGCGGTGCGCTCAATCGACGCGGCGCAGGACGAAGGTGGTGCCGACCTCGGGATCGCGCCGCCACCGGCCGTCGCCGCTCGGCACGAGGTCGATGCTGTGGCCCCGCTTGGCGGTCAGCGTCATCCGGCCCTTCGCGTAGCGCCAGCGCACCGGATCGAACACCTCCAGGCCGCTGTCGTGGCAGCCGGGGACGATGCGCACGCCGCCGCCGGTGCCGTCGAGGTTGATCCGGCAGGTGTCGCGCTGCTGGAAGCGGTCGAGGGCGTAGAGCCCCGGCGCCGGCGCCGCCGAGGCGGTCGCGGCCGAGGCGGTCGCCGGCGGCTGCAGCTCGGCCGGCACCGGGGCCGCGGTCTGGAGCGGGGAGGGGGCCGGGCTCGCCGGATCCGTCGGCGCGGTCTCGGGCGCGGCGGCCGCGTCGGCCGGCCGCATCGCGACGATGTCGAGGGGAACGAGACTGTAGCGCTCGCCGCCCTCGGCCTGGGCGACGAGGCTGCGCTGGTCCGGCCGCTTGGCGAAATCGAGGACCGGGCGGACGTTGCGGTCGACGAGGCGGACGGCCCCGTCGACGAAGAGCCAGCCGGCGACGCTGTTCAGGACCGGCAAGGCCCGTCGGCATCCGGCCGGGAAGCGCAGCCGCTGCCCCGCCTCGCCGCTGTCGAGCACCAGCGTCATGACGCAGCGGCGGTTGGTGCCGTCCCGCGACAGGTCCCAGGTTCCAGGCACCTGCCCGAGCTTCTCGGGGAGGCTCGGCGGCGCGGTCGGAGCCGGGGGCGCCGCGAGCGTCTCCGCGGCCGGAGGAGGGGACGGCGGTGCGGCCTCCTCGGTGGCGGCGGGCACGTCCTGGGCGGCGGCCGGCCGGACGATCGCGGCGGTCGCGATCAGCGCCGATGCGGCCAGCAGGGCGGCCCGAGCCTGTCTCACGCGGTCGGTCTCCAGGGTGTCTCGGCGACGGGCGTCAGCGGACCCCGTCCCTCGAACCACGAGACGACGTTGTCGACGACGAGCTGGGCCATCGCCGCGCGGGTGTGCTCGGAGGCCGACCCGACATGCGGCAGCAGCACCGTGTTGTCGAGGGCGGCGAGGTCCGCGGGCACGTGCGGCTCGTTCTCGAAGACGTCGAGGCCGGCGCCGAGGATCGTGCCCGCCTTCAGCGCCGCGGTCAGCGCCGCCTCGTCGACCAGGGTGCCCCGGGCGACGTTGATCAGGATGCCCTCGGGACCGAGCGCCTCCAGCACGGCCGCGTCCACGAGGTTGCGCGTGTCGGCGCCGCCGGGCGCCACCACGATGAGGATGTGGACCGCGCGGGCGAGGCCGATCAACGTATCGTGATACGTGTAGGGTATGTCGGCCTGCCGGCTGCGGCCGTGATAGTCGATCGCGACGCCGAAGCTCTCCAGGCGGTGGGCGATCGCCCGCCCGATCCGGCCGAGACCGAGGATGCCGACCCGCCGCCCGCGCAGCGATGCCGTGAGCGGGAAGGGCGCCTTGGGCCAGTGGCCGTCCCGCAGGTAGCGGTCGGCCTGGGGGATCCGCCGCAGGGTAGCGAGGGTGAGGCCGAGGGCGAGGTCGGCGACCTCGTCGGTGAGGACGTCCGGCGTGTTGGTGACGACGATCCCGCGCCGCTGCGCCCCAGCGGCGTCGACGGCGTCGTAGCCCACGCCGAAATTCGCGATCAGCTCGAGGTTCGGCAGCCGGTCCATCAGCGCCCCGTCCACCCCGCCGCCGACGCAGAGCGCCCGGATCCGCGGGCCGATCTCGGCGAGCAGGGCCTCCGGGTCCGCGGCCTCAGCCAGCCGGTGGACCCCGTACCGCCCCGCGAAGGCCTTCTCCACGAGCGGGTGCATCTTCCGGAGCAACAGGATCTCGACCGGGGCCTCAGCCATCGTTCACTCCCACGTTCGGCCGCGCGTCGGTGTCGGCCGCCTCCCCCGTCCCGGCATAGAGCCTGTGCGGGGTGGGGCGCCAGCGCGCAGGAGTGGCCGGCGGTGACAACCGCGCGGATCAGCCGGGCGGCCGTTCGGCCGGCACAGGGCTCGCCTCTTTCGAAAACCGCGCGCGATGCCTACTAAGGACCACGCATCATCGCGAGAGTTCTGCACCGACCCCAATCGCCGAAGACGAAGACCGATGACCAGCCCGCGCACCCTCTACGACAAGATCTGGGACGACCACGTCGTCGATGTCCAACCGGACGGCTCCAGCCTCCTCTACATCGACCGGCACCTCGTCCACGAAGTGACGAGCCCGCAGGCCTTCGAGGGTCTTCGCGTGGCCGGCCGCAAGGTGCGCCATCCGGAGAAGACGCTGGCCGTCGTGGACCACAACGTCCAGACCTCGGACCGCTCGCAGGGCATCGAGGATCCCGAGAGCCGCACGCAGCTCGAAGCGCTCGCCGAGAACGTGCGCGACTTCGGCATCGAGTTCTACGACGCCCTCGACCGACGCCAGGGCATCGTCCACATCATCGGCCCCGAGCAGGGCTTCACGTTGCCCGGCCAGACGATCGTGTGCGGCGATTCGCACACCTCGACGCACGGCGCCTTCGGGGCGCTGGCCCACGGCATCGGCACCTCGGAGGTCGAGCACGTGCTCGCCACCCAGACCCTGGTGCAGCGCAAGGCCAGGAACATGCGCGTCTCCGTCGATGGCACGCTGCCGCCCGGCGTGACCGCGAAGGACATCATCCTGGCGATCATCGGCGAGATCGGGACCGCCGGCGGCACCGGCCACGTCATCGAGTATGCCGGCGAGGCGATCCGCGCGCTCTCGATGGAGGGCCGGATGACGATCTGCAACATGTCGATCGAGGGTGGCGCCCGCGCCGGCATGGTCGCCCCCGACGCGACGACCTTCGCCTACGTGAAGGACCGCCCGAAGGCGCCGAAGGGCGCCGCCTTCGACGCGGCCCGCCGCTACTGGGAGAGCCTCGTCACCGACGCGGGCGCGCATTTCGACCGCGAGGTGCGTCTCGACGCGGCCAACCTGCCGCCGATCGTCAGCTGGGGCACGAGCCCCGAGGACGTGATCTCGATCCAGGGCCGCGTGCCGGACCCGTCCGAGATCGCCGACGAGAACAAGCGGCAGTCGAAGGAGAAGGCGCTCGCCTACATGGGCCTGACGCCGGGCACCCGGATCACCGACATCACCCTGGACCGGATCTTCATCGGCTCCTGCACCAACGGCCGCATCGAGGATCTGCGCGAGGTCGCGCGGGTCGTCGGCGACCGGAAGGTGCACGAGGGCGTCTCGGCGATGATCGTGCCGGGCTCCGGCCTCGTGAAGGCCCAGGCCGAGGCCGAGGGTCTCGACAAGATCCTGAAGGCGGCGGGCTTCGACTGGCGCGAGCCGGGCTGCTCGATGTGTCTCGGCATGAACCCGGACAAGCTGCGTCCGGGCGAGCGCTGCGCCTCGACGTCGAACCGCAACTTCGAGGGCCGCCAGGGTCCCCGCGGACGCACGCACCTCGTGTCCCCGGCCATGGCGGCGGCCGCGGCGGTCACCGGGCACTTCGTCGACATCCGGGAGTGGCCGCAGGGCTGAAATCGCGATTGACGCCGGCGGCTCCGTTGCCTAAACGGAGCCGTCGCCGGCCGATGGCCGACGGCGAGCCCAGGTGGCGGAATTGGTAGACGCGCTGGTTTCAGGTACCAGTCTCGCGAGAGGTGAAGGTTCGAGTCCTTTCCTGGGCACCAAATGCATGACAGCAGCCCGCCAACGCATTGGCGGGCTTTGTTGTTTCTAGGGTCCGGGATCCGCGGACCGAGGATGCGGGCGCCCGCAGCGCCTCTCGGGCTTTCAAAGCCCGACCCACTGTCCGCGTATCAGTCGCCCCGTTCGACCGACCGGCCCCGGTGCTGCGCCACCGTTTCCTTGGCCGAACGACGCGGCCGTGGCGAGCCATGCGATCGCGTCGCAGATGACGGGGCGGCGGGGAGGCACGGCTGTAGGAGTGGTTGTCCGGGCCTCAGGGGGCACCGTTCGACCTGGAGACCGGAACCGCGCTGCCATCCCGCGCGTAGACGAGGTCTCGACATTCCCCCAGCGAGATCACCTCGAACCGCCCGGCTCCGGCCGCGGCGGTTTTTTCGTGCCCCGCGCTTCGATCGCGCCCTACTCGCAGCGGCGTGACGTTCCTCCGGGATCCAGGCAAACCCGCCGGCACGGCCGCGCGGGCTTTTCCCGATCACGCTGCGGTGACGCGCCGGTAGCTCGCCGCGAATGCCTGGGCTTCCTCGTGCGTCAGATCGGTGACCACCAGCCCCGGCGCGTAGACCGTCCAGCGGCCGTCGTTGTCCTCCGACATACGGATCTCGACCACCGCGGACCTCCTCGATTGCGAGTGGAAGCTCACCGCTACTCTCGCGAATTCTTGTGAGGGCGCAATACCTCTTAAGGTGCTGGGGTTTCCTCCGGCACGAAGGCGCGGCGGCGTCCATGGGAGCGCGTTTCCCGACCCGGGCACGCCCCGCGTGACCGCTACAGCCAGCGCTCGTCGAGGTCCGTGGCGTTCCGGTCCGCGACGGGCTGCGTCTCGTCACCCTCGGCGAACACCACCACGTCGTCCGGTCCGACGTCGCGGGTCGCGTAGAAATCCCAGCGCCGGTGGATCACGCGCGGGCCGCCGAAGATCCGGTAGGCGTTCCAGTACCGGTCGTCCCGGAAGCCGACATAGTGGACGCAGCGGGTCGCCATCGGCTCACCGGCGGCGGGCCATCAGCCGGGCCAGGCGCGGCCGCACCGGCAGCGACAGCCGGTAGGCCAGCTCGGCGACCGGCAGAATCGGCCGGACACCGAGGACGCGCAGGTCGACCAGGCGACCGAGCCAGCGCCAGCCGGGCAGAGTCCGCCAGAGGCGCGCGAACGCGGCGGCGCCGGAGATCAGCTGCCCGTCCGCGGTCCGGACATGGAAGCGGCGCAGGGCCCGGGCTCGGTCGAGATCCGCGCCGAGCGCCGGCTCGGGCGCCCCGGAGCCGACATCGACGAAGGCGAGCCGGTCCGCGCCGGCGCACCGGCGATACTGGTCGATCTCGGCCCGGCACAGTGGGCAGCCGCCGTCGTAGTAGACGCTGAGCCGCCCGTCGGAGCGATCCTCGGCCATGGCCGCGCCGGTACTCAGGGGCTCAGTTCGCGGGCGGGCTCAGGACGAGCTTGCCCTTGAAGGGCGCGTCGGCGTTGCGCGTGCTGGTGCAGGCGTACTCCTCCTGCCCGGCCTTCATCGTCCGCAGGCGCAGCGTGCCCTTGCCGTTCTGCTTGACCGTGTAGCCCTTCTCGCTGGCGACATGCACGAGGTCTCCGTCGGCGTGCAGCACGAGGCCGTTCTCAAACTGCCCGGGCGCGGTGATCGTCACCGGCGCGTCGGCGCTGCTCACGATCTTCAGCGCGACGTTGGTGTCGGCTGGAAGCTTGAGCTCGGCCGGGTCGCAGACCGGCTTGCCGTCCTTCAGGCTAATCGTCAGCTCCACGGGCGGCATCGCGTCTGTGGCGGGCGGCGGCAGGGGCTTGCCCTGAGCCAGGGCCGGCCCTGCGGCCAGGACAGCAGAGAGAGCCAGGAGCGTCGCCGATCCGCGCGCGAGTGTCAGCATGTGGGTTCAGTCCCGATTGGAGGGGCAGCGCGCTCCGCCGAGCACACCGCCGGGAAAGGCGGCGCGGTCAGCGACGTTCCCGGGCGCAACGCCGCACCCGGGCGGATGCCAGCGATCGCGCCCGCGGGTCCCGCCGCCGGATCAGCCGGCATATCCCGGGGGCGTCACGCGGTATAAGGACCCGCTTCGGTTTTGAGTGAGGTCGATTCGCGTGCGGTCCGGTTCAAGGCTCTCCGAGCGCTGGTTCACGCTGGCGCTCTGGCTCGTCGCGCTGGTCTTCGCGTGGTTCCTGATCGGGCTCGGCTCGCTGGTCGTCGGCGATCTGCCGCAGGTTGAGCACCGCTACACTCTCGACCAGTTCCTCGACACCGACCAGGGCACGGCGTCGGCCGAGGCCCTCAAGCAGATCCGCCGGGAGCAGGACGACAACCGCCGGACGGTCGAGCAGGACCAGCTCGCCCTCGAGGCTGCGCAGGCCGCCTCCGAGGGCGCGCGCGAGACCTTCGCCAACTGGCTGAAGACCCGCGACGCCACGCAGCGGGTCGACCAGGATCCCGGGCTCATCGCGCGCACGCAGCAGCTCGACGCGCTGAAGGCCGCCGAGCGCACCATCGAGGAGCGGCTCGCTGCCCTGGCGCGGACGGGGCTCGACCTGTCGGAGCGCGAGGCGGCGCAGCTGCGCGTGGACACCGATCTGCGGGCCGCCGCGCAGACGCGCCTCGACGCGGCCGAGCGCGGCCAGGAGCTGCGCGTCTTCGGCTATCGCCTCGCCCTGACCCTGCCGCTGCTGGCCCTCGCCGGATGGCTCCTGCTCAAGCGCCGCCGCACCCGCAACTGGCCCTTCGTGTGGGGCTTCGCCTTCGCGGCGGCCTTCGCGTTCTTCGTCGAGCTCGTGCCCTACATGCCGAGCTACGGCGGCTACGTGCAGTACGGCGTCGGCGTGATCGTCACCCTGGTCGCGGGCCGGGCGGCGATCAACGCGCTGCACGCCTACCGCGCCCGGCAGGCCGTAGTGGAGGCGCGCCCGGACGCCGAGCGGCGGACCGAGATCGCCACCGACCAGGCCCTGGCGCGCCTCGCCAAGAAGGCGTGCCCGGGCTGCGAGCGGCCGATCGCCCTCGACGACGCGAGCACGAATTTCTGCCCCCATTGCGGGCTCGGCATCTTCGCGCACTGCCCGTCCTGCGCGCAGCGCAAGAGCACCTTCGAGCGCTTCTGCCGGGCCTGCGGCACCCGGAGCCCGGATCTCGCGAGCGAGGCGCCCTGAGGCCGCCCAGGCACCCGGGCACGCCTCAGGCGTTGTCGCCCCGGATCGCCGCGATGACCGCGTCGGTGACCTGACGGGTCGTCGCTGTGCCGCCGAGGTCCGGCGTGTGCAGGTTCGGATCCGCGGTGACCCGCTCGACCGCGCGCATCAGCCGGTCGGCCGCCGGCTTCTCGCCGAGGTGCTCCAGCATCTGGCACGCCGTCCAGAAGGTCGCGACCGGGTTGGCGATACCCTTGCCGGCGATGTCGAAGGCCGAGCCGTGGATCGGCTCGAACATCGACGGGTAGGTCCGCTCCGGGTTGATGTTGGCGGTCGGCGCGATGCCGAGCGACCCGGCGAGCGCCGCCGCGAGGTCCGAAAGGATGTCCGCGTGCAGGTTCGTCGC
This sequence comes from Methylobacterium sp. Leaf361, assembly GCF_001424445.1. Classification (NCBI taxonomy): domain Bacteria; kingdom Pseudomonadati; phylum Pseudomonadota; class Alphaproteobacteria; order Hyphomicrobiales; family Methylobacteriaceae; genus Methylobacterium; species Methylobacterium sp. Leaf361. Next base: position 142,934 of record NZ_LMPY01000012.1, read on the forward strand.
CACGATCGTGTCGAGGGTCTCGGGCTTCGTCACCATGCGCATCGTCATGGCGTCGACCAGCATCTTGTCCCAGGTCACGTCCGGGAAGTCCTTCGCGACCGCGGCGGCGATCTCGTCCCACATCACCATGGCGTGGCGCTGGGCGTTGGACTTGGTGACCACGGTGAGCAGCTTGCGCGGACGGGAGCGGGCGAGCTCGAACGCGTAGCGGATGATCCGGTCGACCCCCGAGCGGGTCATCATCGAGACGTCGGTGGCGACCTCGTTGGGATGGCCCTGGTGGACCCGTCCGCCGACGCCGGCATACTCGCCCTCCGAGTTCTCCCGCACGATCACCCAGTCGAGCTCCGGACCCGAGACGTTGCGCAGCGGGCTGGTGATGCCCGGCAGGATCCGGGTCGGGCGGACGTTGGCGTACTGGTCGAAGGGCTGGCAGATCGCGAGCCGCAGGCCCCAGAGGGTGATGTGGTCGGGCACGTCCGGCGCCCCAACCGCGCCGAAGAAGATCGCGTCGTGGTTCCGGATCTGGTCGCGGCCGTCGGCCGGCATCATCGCGCCGTGCCTCTTGTAGTAGTCCGATCCCCAATCGAAATGGTCGAACTGGAAGGCGAAGGAGCCGGTCTTCTCGGCCAGCGCGTCGAGCACCTCGATGCCGGCGGCGATGACCTCGACGCCGATGCCGTCCGCGGGGATGGCCGCGATGGTGTAGGTCTTCGTCATGGGTGTCTTCTCGTGTGTCTTCGGGGGCGAGACGAGAAAGCGAGCGCGTGACGGTGGGCGCGGGCTCGGTGTCCGGATCGGGACGTGTAACGTTTTGTGACACTGTGCAGTTTCGCGTTGCCGTGCCGCCGGCCGCCCCTATGCTCGCCCCATGCACGAGGGCACCACCATCGCCATCGTCGAGGACGATCCCGACATCCGCGCCCTGCTCGCCGGCTACCTGGAGGGCGAGGGGTTCCGCGCCGTCGCCCTCGACGGCGGCTCGGCCCTCGACCGCCTGATCGCGGCGGGCCCCGCGCCCGACCTCGTCGTCCTCGACTGGATGCTGCCCGGCGAGGACGGCCTCTCCATCTGCCGCCGCCTCCGCGACGCCGGTGGGCCGCCCGTCGTCATGCTGACCGCCAAGGACGAGGACATCGACCGGGTCCTCGGCCTGGAGATGGGCGCCGACGACTACGTCTCGAAGCCGTTCAACCCGCGGGTCCTGCTGGCCCGGATCCGCGCGGTCCTGCGACGGGCCCACGGCGCCGGCGGCCAGCCCGCCGCGGCCGCCCCCGAGCGTCTCAGTGTCGCCGACCTCGTCGTCGATCTCGCGGCCCGCACCGTGATCACCGGCGATCCCGCCGCCGAGATCCCGCTGACCAGCGCCGAGTACGACCTGCTCCACTGCTTCGTCACCCGGCCACAGCGGGTGCTCTCGCGCGACCAGCTCCTCGACTGGACCCGGGGCCGGACCGCCGACGCCTTCGACCGCACCATCGACGTCCAGGTCAGCCGCCTGCGGCACAAGCTCGACGCCTCGGGCAGTCAGGCCGCGTCCCTGCTCAGGACCGTGCGCAATGCCGGCTACATCCTGGCCGCCCCGGTCCGCTCCGGAACGCCGTGATGGGCCGCGTCGGGCTTCTCGGGCGCATCATGCTGCTCCTGCTCGGCGCCCTCTCCCTGCTCGTCCTCGCCACCGTGGCCCTGGATCACTGGCAGCGCCGGGAGGAGCGGCTGCCCGCGGGCTCGCGCTTCCCGCGGGTCGACCAGGCCGCCGGCATCATGACGCTGCTGCGCGACGCGGATCCCGCCCAGAGGCCGGCCATCCTGAAGGCGGTCAGCGGCGAGGTGCTGCGGGCCGAGATCGTCGACGCGCCGCCCGACACCGTCGACCTGATCCGCGAGCCCCGCCTGGAAACCCGGATCCGGCGGATGACGGCCGAGCCGGCCGACCGCGTCCAGGCCTACACCGACGCCGCCCTGCTGCGCCGCGGCGTCGATCCGGCCAACATCGCGCAGGCCGAGCGCGCCGGGCCGATCGGACGCCTCGCGCTGGCGACCTACCGGCTGCCCGACGGCCGGTACGCCGTGATCAGCGCGGCCGAGCATCATCGCTCGCTCATGCCGTGGCTGTTCGGCCAGCCGCTGAGCCTCTGGGTCGCGGTGCTCGGCGCCGCGGCGGCCGGTCTCGTCCTGGTCGGCACGCGCCACGAACTCGCGCCGCTGCGCCGCCTCACCGACGCGGTCTCCCGGTTCGACGGCCGCGCCCCGGAGCGGGTGAGCGCGCCCCGGGGGGCGCCCGAGATCCGGCGTCTCGCCCAGGCAGTGCAGGGCATGCAGGAGCGGATCGCCGGCCTCATGGCCGAGCGCTCGCTGCTGATCGGCGCCATCTCGCACGACCTCAAGACCTACCTGACGCGGCTGCGCCTCCGCGCCGAAGTGGTGGCGGAGCCGATGCTCCGGGACAAGCTCGTGGCGGATCTCGACGCCATGACCGAGCTGATCGAGGCGTCCCTGGGGTTCGCCCGCGGCACCGCCGTCGAGGCGACCCGGGCGCCGGTGGATCTCGCCGATCTCGTCGCCGTCGAGGTAGCCGAGCACGCCGCCCAGGGCGCCACGATCAGCCTGACCGGCGAGGAGGTGCGGGACGCCACGGTGGCCGGCGACGCGGTCGCCCTGCGCCGGGTCGTGGCCAACCTGATCGGGAACGCCGTCAAGTTCGGACGCTCCTCGGTGGCGGTGGCGGTGAGCCGGGCCGGGACGGTCTGCCGCATCGTCGTCGAGGATGACGGTCCGGGCATTCCCGAGGCGGAGCGGACGGCGGTGTTCAGCCCGTACTACCGGGTCGAGCGCTCGCGCAGCCGGCAGACCGGCGGGACCGGCCTGGGCCTCGCCATCAGCCGGCAGATCGCCGAGGCCCACGGCGGCACGGTGGTGGCGGAGGCCGGCGCGGACGGCGGCGCGCGGCTCGTCGTGACCCTGCCAAGCCTGTCCTGACGGCGGGCCGCAACGGGCCCGCAACCGGCCGTTACACATCGTTACAGGACGGCGCTCCCCGGTCACATCCGGGCAGCGCGCGCGGACGAACCTTCGCTCACACGCCGCGGCGGATCCTCCGTCCCGGCGGCGGCAGCCGGCCCCGGGCCGCGCTGACCGATCGAGCAGACGGAGATCACCGATGTTGAAGGTTCTCGCTCCCGCCGCCCTCCTCGTGAGCCTCGCGGTGCCCGCCTCGGCGCTGCCGCTGGTGCAGGACGCCGTCTCCGACGGCGCCGACGGCGCCCGGATCATCCAGGTCTACGGCGGCTGCGGCCCCTACGGCCATCGCGGCCCGTACGGCGGCTGCCGCACCGGAGGCCAGTGGGGCGGCTACATCCGCGGCCGCTCGTGCCCGGCGGGCTTCCACATCGGCCCCTACGGCCGCCGCTGCTGGCCGAACTGAGACGCCGGGACGCTCGATCGCGTCCCCCGTTCCGCGTCCGGCCCCGCGGCCGGACTCCCGTGGAGACACTCCCGGAGTTGAGTCATGATCCGCACTCTCGTCATGCCCGTGGCGCTCGCCGCGGGGGTCCTGTTGGCCGGCTCGAGCGCCGAGGCGCGCGACGGCTGCGGGCCCGGCTTCCACCGCAACGTCTACGGCTGGTGCCGGCCGAATCTGGGCTACAGGCCGTTCGTCTACGTCCCGGTCTATCCGCGCGTCGGCTACCGGTGGCACTACGGCTACCGCTGGCACCGACGCTTCGCGTGGGGCGGCGGCTATCGCTGGGGCGGCTTCCGCCATGCCGGCTGGCATGGGGGATGGCATGGGGGATGGCGCGGCGGCTGGCATCGGGGCTGGCACGGTGGCTGGCACCACGGCGGCTGGCACCATCGCTGGTGAGCCCGGGGCGGATCCGGCCGCGCTCGTCCGCTACGGCAGGACCAGGCCGGAGGCCGCGTAGGTCAGGGCCGCGACAAGGGCCGCGGCCGGCATCGTGATCACCCAGGCGATCACGATGCCCTGCGCGACGTTCCAGCGGACCGCCGAGACCCGGCGCGCGGCGCCGACGCCGACGATGGCGCCCGTGATCGTGTGGGTGGTCGAGACCGGGACGCCGAAGGCCGTCGCGGCGAACAGCGTCGCGGCGCCGCCGGTCTCTGCGCAGAATCCCTGCATGGGCGACAGCCGCGTGATCTTCGACCCCATCGTGTGGACGATGCGCCAGCCGCCCATCAGGGTGCCGAGGGCCATGGCGGTCTGGCAGGACAGCACCACCCAGAGGGGCACGTGGAAAGCCCCGCTCTCGCCGTGGGCGTAGAGCAGGGCCGCGATGATGCCCATGGTCTTCTGGGCGTCGTTGCCGCCGTGGCCGAGGGAGTAGAGCGAGGCCGAGACGAACTGCAGGCCCCGGAACACGCGGTCCACGGCGTGCGGCGTCGAGCGGACGAAGATCCACGAGACCGCCAGCATCAGCAGCAGCCCGAGGGCGAAGCCCAGGGCCGGCGAGAGGACGATGGCGGCGCTGGTGGCGATGACGCCGGGCCAGACGATCACGCCGACCCCCGCCTTGGCGATGCCGGCGCCGAGCAGGCCCCCGATCAGGGCGTGGGAGCTGGAGGACGGGATGCCGGCGTACCACGTGACCAGGTTCCACGTGATGGCGCCGCCGAGCGCGCCCATGATGACCCGGTCGTCCACCGTCGCGACGTCGATGATGCCCGAGCCGACCGTGCCGGCGACGTGCAGGCCGAAGACCAGGAAGGCCACGAAGTTGAAGAACGCCGCCCAGAACACGGCGTAGCGGGGCGCCAGCACCCGCGTCGACACGATCGTGGCGATGGAGTTCGCGGCGTCGTGCAGCCCGTTCAGGAAGTCGAAGACCAGGGCGAGGACGATGAGGACGACGAGGAGCGTCACGCGGCGACCTGCGGCTCAGACATGTTCGACGACGATGCTGCTGATCTGGTTCGCCACGTCCTCGAACCGGTCCATGACCTTCTCCAAGTGGCCGTACAGCTCGGACCCGACGAGGAAGGCCATGGGGTCCCGCCCCGAGGCCTTGAACAGGGCCTTCAGCCCGTCATTGTGCAGGTCGTCGGCCCGCCCCTCCAGCTCGATGACGCGCTCGGTCAGGCTGTTCAGCGCGGCGGCGTTCTCGCCGAGGGCCCGCAGCTTCGGCAGCGCCTCGGCGGTGACCTGCGCGGCCTCCTGGATGACCGCGCCCATCTCGCGCATCGCCGGCTCGAAGGTGGTCACCTCGAAGAGCTGGACCGCCTTGGCGGTCTTGAGCATCTGGTCGATGGCGTCGTCGAGGGAGCCGACCAGGGCCTGGATGTCGCCGCGGTCGAACGGCGTGATGAAGGTCCGGCGGACCGCCAGCAGCGCCTCGCGGGTGATCCCGTCGGCCGCGTCCTCGTGGGCCGCGATCGCCGCGTAGGCCGCCGGGACGGCCTGAGTCCCGTCGAGAAGTCCTCGCAGGGCGGCCGCGCCGTCCTCGAGCGTCCGCGCGTGACGCTCGAAGAGATCGAAGAACCGGTCCTCCCGCGGCATCAGGGCGCGAAACCAAGCCAGCATGGCGTGTCCGGATCGAGAGGTCGGCGCGGCGGCCGGGTGCGACGGCACCCGGCAGCAGGCACAACGGGCGAGAGCGCCGACCCGATCCGGGAGCCGGCAAACAATCTGCCGGCGGGGTGGCGCCGGCCGGCGCCGCTCAGCGGACCGGGCTGGCGGCGGCGTGGAGCCAGCCGAAATCCACCGGGTAGCCGAGCCCGTGCAGCATCTTGACCCGCTTCCAGGAGGCCGACCGCGCCGCGGCCGCGTCCTGCCCGGCGTCGATCTCGGCGCTCTCCATCTCCTGGAGCTCGCGGGTCAGCGACTCGCGGAGGCCTGCGGCCTTCATGTTGCCGAGCGCGGCGGTGAAGGCCTGCTCGGCGATCCGAACCTGATCACAAATCTGACGCACGCTCATCAGTACCGATCCCTCCAGCCCGGCGTGAACACTGCATTTCCGCAGTGAACAGATAGCTATCACGCGAGCCGGCGGCGGGAGATGTACGTCTTTGGTGCAGCGCTAGTCACCGCATGGGGAGCAGGCCGGGTCGCCGCATCGTCCGCGGCGGACGCGCCCAGCGCCGCTTGCGCCCGAAGGTGCGGCGCGGATCGGAGAGGCGCGCGTCCATCTCCATCTTGCGACCCAACCGCGGCTGGACGCTGGCGCCGATCGCCACCAGCGCGGCCGAACCGATCAGCGCGACGAGTACCGCACCCCAGAACACGCTCTCGAACATCAGGCACTCCCGGTCTGGAGCCCCGCCGCGGACCGTTCCGGACTGCGGACGATTGCTGATGAAGCTAGACCATTCCCGCGAATGTAATCAACGCCCTGTATCGCCCGGTATTCAACTGTCGACAACTGATTGCGCCCAACCCGAGACACCCGCGCTCGTGGCGGGCGTCCCGTCCTTGCGCGGGATCAATGCGCGCGCCGCCCCGGTCTCCCACGATCCCCGCGCCCAACCGGAGCCCGGACCATGCGCCTCTATCGCGTCACCTTCTACAAGACCGTCGCGGACGATACCGGCCACGAGCACCGGGTGCGGCAGCGCGCGATCCTGGTCCGGGCGCCGTCGGAGGTGTCGGCCGTCTGGCAGGCCAAGGCGCTGCTCTGCGCGGGGGCCCGGGTGGTCGACTGGCGCCTGCGCGCCGACAGCTGCGAGGTCGCCGCCCTGCCGGCCGCCGCGTAGGTCGACCGGACCTGCGGGCACCGGGACCGGCCCGGATCCGCACCGGCCATCGACCTCTCACCCGAGCCCGTCCCTCTCGCTTCCGGGACGTGCGGGTGGATCCGAGACGACGGGGTGCGGCCTCCGCGCTCGGCCTCGTGACCGGGACCGCGCCCCGGCCGCAACGTCAGCGGGTGCGGCACCGCACGCCGCGGGACCGGGCCCGTCCCGCTGCGGCCCCATTCCGCTGCGACACGGCCCCGGTCGGCGAGGCGATCGCCAGCGCCCGCTCCCTCTGCCTCGCGGTGGCGGCGACGATCCCGACGCCGGACCCCCGCTCCCCGCCGAGCCCGCCTCGGCGGGCCGGGCCGATCGGGGCGGATTTTACCAAGCGTTCATCCTCCGGGTGTCCGATCCGGAGGGTCACAGGCGGGAAAGCGGAAGCGATGCCGAGCGAGACGAACCGAGCGATTCAGGATGCCCCGGCGCAGGAGCCGATCCTGGAACTGTGGCGCATCCTCGCCCTGGCGCTCATCGTCGCGGCCGGCATGCTGTTCGTCCATCTGGTCGTTCCCGCCGAGGCCGACGCGTCGTCGGCACCGCTCGCGACGGTCCATAAAGCGGCCAGCCACACCCCGCGGTGAGGCGCGCGGCCCCGGAGGGCGACCGACGCGGCGCCTGAGCGACGCGGTCCGCTGAAACGGCACAGCGGACGACCGGTCAGCCCGGACCGGGCATCACCCGACGAAGCCTCGGCGGCGCGCGAGGCGCCGCGTCACTGCATCGGCAGCGGCACCGCCTCCACGGCGACGTCGCCAATGCCCCGGGCGGCGAGGGCCGCGCGCAGGGCGTCGGTCAGGCAGGTGCCGGCCGTGAAGGCGCCGAGCGCCGAGCCGTGCCGGTCCGCCTCGCGGGGGAGGGGGCCGATCAGCTGCACGACGCGCCGGGCGATGGCGGGCGCCGGGTCGATCCAGGTCACCGGCCAGGGCGCGACCGCCTGGAGGCGCGGCAGCAGCAGCGGATAGTGGGTACAGGCGAGGCAGACCACGTCGGTGCGCCGCCCGTCCGCCTCGGTGACGAAGCAGGGGGCGATCTCGGCGGCGAGGGTGGCGTCGTCCACCGGCGCGCCCGCGAGCTCGGTCTCCGCGAAGCCGGCGAGGTTCTGCGAGCCGACCAGCGTCACCGCGCAGGAGCCCGCGTAGGTCGCGATCAGGTCGTGGGTGTAGGAGCGCGCCACCGTGCCGGGCGTCGCCAGCAGGGTCACGAGCCGCGAGCGCGTCGCCTCGGCGGCGGGCTTGATCGGTGGGACCACCCCCACGAAGGGCGTCGTGAAGCGCTGGCGCAGCGCCGGGAGCACCAGCGTCGAGGCTGTGTTGCAGGCGATGACCACGAGGTCGGGCCGGTGGGTCGCGACCAGCCGCTCCATCACGGCGAGGACGCGGGCGACGAGGGTCGCCTCCGAGAGCCGGCCGTACGGGAAGGCGGCGTCGTCGCCGACATAGACGTAGCGGGCATCCGGGCGGGCGCGCCGCACCGCGTCGAGGACGGTCAGGCCGCCGAGGCCGGAATCGAACACCAGGATGGTCGGCTCTGCGGCGCAGCGCAGAGCGGCGGCGGACAGGCTGGCCCCGGCCATCAGATCGATCCGCATGAGAACCCCGGACTCCTCGAAGAGCGTCCCAAAATCTCGGCAGCGAGGGTTAAGGCGGTGTCACTGCGGCGAGAGAAAGACCCGTGATCCCCAACCCGTTCCGTTAACCGGCGCGCCGACGCGGCGAAGAGGCCCGGTGGGCCGAGCGGCGACCGCGCGTCGACCAGGCGCACGCGAAGCCGCCGCGTCCGCTCTTGCAGAGGTTGTCGGAACACGGCCGGAACATATCTTCTGCGCGCCGGCCGGGGTCGAGAAGACGGTTCTCGGTCAGGCCCGAAAAAAGGGATCATCGTCATGGCAGCGACAGCCGCACTGCGCCCGGACGAGAGACGCGACCCCGCGGCACCGGCCTTCCCGCCGCCGCACGTCACGGCCCGGCCGATCGACCGGGCCGCCTGGATCGCCGCCTACCGGCAGGTCCGGAGCGAGACCGAGCGCCGCGCCGCGCCGCTCTCGCCGGAAGACCAGCAGGTCCAGTCGATGGCCGATGCCAGCCCGACCAAGTGGCACCGGGCGCACGTCACGTGGTTCTTCGAGCAGTTCCTGCTGCGGGAGCACCTGCCGGGCTACGCGATCTACGACGCGCGGCTGCACTACCTGTTCAACTCGTACTACGTGGCGGCCGGTCCCCGTCAGCCGCGCATCCAGCGCGGCATGATCACCCGCCCGACCATGGCGGAGGTCGCGGCCTACCGCGCCCATATCGACCGGGCGGTCGAGGCCCTGCTGGGCCAGGCCTCCGAGCGCGCGCTCGAGGCGGTGCTGCCGATCCTGGAGATCGGCCTCTACCACGAGCAGCAGCACCAGGAGCTCCTCCTCACCGACATCCTGCACGCCTTCGCGCAGAACCCGCTGAACCCGGCCTACGACCCGGACTGGCGCTTCCCGAAGGCGGCGGCGCAGGCCGGCCAGGTCACCCTCGACCGCGCGATCGCGTGGATCGGGCATGCGGGCGAGGGGTTCTCGTTCGACAACGAGTCGCCCCGGCACGAGACGCTGATCCCGGCCGGCCGCCTCGACCGGGCGCTGGTGACGAACCGCCAGTGGCTCGCCTTCATGGAGGATGGCGGCTACGCCAAGCCGGAGCTGTGGCTCTCCGACGGCTGGTATGCCGGGCCGGCGGAGGGCTGGGAGGCCCCCGGCTACTGGCGCCGGGACGGGGAGGGGTGGGCGACCATGACGCTGGGCGGCGAGCGCCCGGTGGATCTCGACGCCCCTGTCACCCACGTCAGCTACTACGAGGCCGACGCCTACGCCCGCTGGGCCGGCCGCTTCCTGCCGACCGAGTTCGAGTGGGAGGTCGCGGCCCGCGACGGCAGTCTGCCGGACGCCTTCGGCCTCGTCTGGCAATGGACCCGCAGCGCCTACGTCCCCTACCCGGGGTACCGGCCGCTCCCGGGGGCGCTCGGCGAGTACAACGGCAAGTTCATGGCCAACCAGTTCGTGCTGCGGGGCTCGTCGGTGGCGACCCCCGAGGGCCATGCCCGGCTGCCGTACCGCAACTTCTTCTATCCGCACCAGCGCTGGCAGTTCACCGGCCTGCGCCTCGCCGACGCCGCCTGACGCGCCCCGGAGCCGCCCTTGACCATCAAGCCCACCTTCGCCGACGCGACGCCGGTCACGCTGGACGCGCCGCCGCTGAGCTTCCTCGACGACGTCCGCGCGGGCCTGTCCAAGCCCCAGAAGGCCCTGTCGCCGAAATACTTCTACGACGAGGCCGGGTCCGCGCTGTTCGAGGCGATCACGCGGCTCCCGGAATACTACCCGACCCGGACCGAGATCGGCATCATCGACGCCTGCGGGCCCGAGATCGCCGCGCTGCTGCCGGCCCACGCGGCGCTGGTGGAGTTCGGCAGCGGCTCGACCGTGAAGCTGCGCCGTCTCCTGCGCCACCTCGACACCCTCGCGGCCTACGTGCCGGTGGACGTCTCCGGCGAGTTCCTGCGCGGGCAGGCGGAGGTCCTGCGGGGCGACTTCCCGGACCTGCGGGTCGAGCCGGTCGTGGCCGACTTCACCCGCGACTTCGACCTGCCGGACAGCCTGAACGGCCTGCCGCGCGCCGGGTTCTTCCCGGGCTCGACCATCGGCAACTTCGACCCGCACGAGGCCGAGGCGCTGCTGCGCCGGTTCGGGCGGATCCTGGGGCCGGGCGCCCACATGATCGTCGGCGTCGACCTCGTGAAGGACCCGGCGGTGCTGGAGACCGCCTACGACGACGCGCAGGGCGTGACGGCGGCCTTCAACCTCAACCTCCTGACCCGGATCAACCGGGAACTCGCCGGCCGCTTCGAGCCCGGCGCGTTCAGCCACCGGGCGGTGTTCAACACCGACGCCTCGCGGATCGAGATGCATCTCGTCGCCCGCGACGCCCAGGCGGTGCGGGTCGGCGCCGACACCTTCGCGTTCGCGGCGGGCGAGACGATCCACACCGAGAGCAGCTACAAGTACACGCCGGCCACGTTCCGCGCGCTGACCGAGCGGGCGGGCTGGACGTGGCTGACGGTCTGGACCGACCCGGACCAGCTGTTCTCGGTCCACGCGCTCCGGCTGGACTGAGCGGGGCCGGGCGGGGCACGCGAACCCATGCGCTTCGGCCCGCGCTGGTTCCTGCTGGTGGCGCCCGCCCTGGGAGCCCTGGCGGGGCTCCTCTACGGGGTGATCTTCGGGATCGCCCCGCTGACCGGGACGGCGATCCGCGGCGCGATCATCGGCACGCCGATCCTGCTCTACGAGCGGCAGCTGCTGGCGCCGCGCCTGCGCGACCGCATCCGCGGCCTCGCGACGCCGCTGTTCCTGCTCGCCACCGTGGCGCTCTACATCGCGCTGATCGTGGTCGGGAACGCGGTCGCCAGCACGGTGCTGAACCAGCTGTTCCGCTTCATGTACAGCGAGCGGAACGCGATGCTGATGTCGCAGTCCGGCCTGCTCTACGCGCTCGGCATCTCGGCCCTGGTGGTGTTCGTGTTCCGGGTCCGCGACCTGATCGGCCCCGGCGTCTTCGCCAACCTGCTGATCGGGCGCTACCACCGGCCGATCAGCGAGGAGCGGATCTTCCTCTTCCTCGACGTGACCGGATCGACGCGCTTCGCCGACCGCCACGGCGACCGGGCGGCGCAGGCCTATCTCGGGCAGGTGTTCAACGCCCTGGCGCTGCCGGTGGCCCGCGCCCGCGGCTCCATCGACGACTACGTCGGCGACCTCGCGCTGGTGACCTGGACGATGGAGCGAGGCCTGCGCGACGCCGCCTGCCTGCGCTGCGTCTTCGCGTTCCAGGAGCGCCTCGCCGCCGAGGCGGAGAGCTGGCGGGATCGCTTCGGGCAGGTGCCGCAGTTCCGCGCCGCGCTGCATTGCGGTCCGGTCGTGACCGCGGAGATCGGGCTGGAGCGGCACAAGATCGCGTATTTCGGCGACGTCGTGAACACGACGGCCCGGCTGGAGGCCCTGTCGAAGACCTTGGGGGTCGACGTCCTCGTCTCGGCCGACCTCCTCGCCCGGCTCGGCCCGCTGCCGGACGACCTCGTGGCGGAGGATCTCGGGGCGCACGCCCTGCGCGGCCGCGCCGAGCCCCTGGCAGTGGCGGCGATCCGGCGCCGGGCCGCCGTCGCGGCACCCGCGCGGCCGCTGCCGAGCCGCGCCGCGACCGCCTGAGCGGGCCGCCAAGACGGATGGCCAACACGGATAGCCGAGACGGATGGCCGAGACGGGCCGCTCAGGCGCCCAGCGCCTTCAGCACCGCCCGGGCGGCGCGCTCGCCGTCGAGGGTCGCCCCGCCCACCGTCATGGCGCCGCCGCCCGCCAGCGCCTCCCCGGCGAAGAACACGCGCCCGCCGACCGGCGCGCGCAGGCGGTCGCGGGCCTCCGCGTGGCCGGGGGCGGCGATCGAGTAGGAGCCCCGGGCGTGCGGGTCCGTCCACCAGCCGGCGAGGCGCCCGGCCTGGACGGCGCTGCGGGCGCCGCCGCCGAGGACCGCGACCAGGCGCTCGGTGGCGAGCGCCACCGCCTCCGCCTCGCCGGCCCGGCACAGGTCGCGCGCGAGGTCGCCGCCGAGATTGGCCACCGCCAGGGACCGGCCGAAGGGCTGCATCTCGAAGTAGATCGTCGGGCCGCCCGTCGCCACCGAGACCGCGTCGCCGAGGTCGGCGCCGTCGAGGCGCGCGGGGTCGAGGCGCAGGCCGATCTTGGTGTAGGCGCCCATCGACAGGCCGTCGAGCGCCGTCCGGGCGGCGTCCGGCAGGTCCGGCGCGAACGCCACGGCTCCGGCCTTCAGCACGCCGACCGGCACCGTGACGATGGCGGCGGCGGCCGCGATCGTGCCCCGCGCCGTCTCGACTCGGACCCCGCGGCCCGACCAGTCGATCGCCCGTACGGGGCAGTTGAGGCTGACCGGCAGGTCGGCGAAGTGCCGCGCCACGAGGTCGCCGTAGCCGTCGATCCAGAGGTCGGAGCCGGACCAGAGCCGGTCGTAGTCCACGGCCGAGACCCGCTCGGGATCCTCGCCGAGGGAGAGCCGGCTCAGGCCGGCCGCCGCCAGGGCGGCGTCGGGGCCGCCGGCCCGGGCCGCCTCCGCCAGGGACGGGTCGCCGCCCTTCGGGGCGAGCAGCGCGTCGAGGCCGGAGAAGCCGGCGCGCCGCTGCGCCGCCTCGGCGGCGGTGGCGGGACGGCCGTCGACGACGAGCCGGCGCGCCCAGCCGTCCTCGCGGGCGACGTGCGCCCCGGCCGCCCGGGCGATGGGCGCCCAGGGATTGCGCTCGGCCCAGTGGATGTACTCGGCGCCGGCGTCGAACCGGCACGCGGCGCCGAGCGCCCGGTCGGTGTAGGCGCGGCCGCCGATCCGGTCCCGGGCCTCGACGAGGGTGAAACTCTGCCCGGCCGCCCGCAGAAGGGCGGCGGCCGCGAGCCCCGCGGCCCCGGCGCCGACGACGACCACGGATCCGCCGCCGGCGCGGGCCCGGAGGGCCGGCATCGCCAGGAGAGGGGCGGCGAGCAGCGATCGACGGGTCGGTGTCATGGGCGCGCCCGCTCGGAACCGTCCGGAGGCGTCGCCTCCCTCGCGCCGGGACCCGCGGCGGCGCGCTAGCCGCGCGCGCCCTGCGGGCCCGAACGCTTCTCCATCATGGCCTTGACCTGCATCAGCTGGTCCCAGACCTGGCCCGGCGAGGTGCCGAAGAAGTCGAAGCCGGCGGCGATGCCCCAGTAGATGCCGAAGCAGATGAACGGCACGAGCACCCAGGCCAGCACCTCCTCGCCGCGGCGGCGCCGCTGGCGACGCCGGCGCCGCTCCTCGCGCCGGGTGAGCTTCTTGGGGGGCGCCGGCTGCGCGACGGGGGACAGAGGTCCCTCGTGCAGGTTGTCAGTCATCGGGCGCCTCCTCGCCGCGGCGCATGCGCGTCGCGGCGGTCATAGACCGGCGGCCCCCGAGTCCGGAAGGCCGCCGGCCGGCCTGCACACCATTAGGCGCGCACGAGTGGCACCTTCGGCACGGTCCGGACGCCGCCGCCCGAGCTGCCGCCGCCGCCCTTGTTGTCCTTCGGCGTCTTCTTCCGCGCCGCGGTGCGGGGCTTGGCGCGCTTGTGGCGCTTGGCGGCGTTGGTCACGTCCTTCTCGGGCTTGGGCGTCACGGGACCCGCCGGGAAGTCGAAGCCCAGGCTGTCCTTGGCGCCGGCCTTGGCCTCGCCGTCCTCCGGCTTGCGGACGACCACGCGGACCGCGCCGCCGTCCTTCAGCTTGCCGAACAGGACCTCGTCGGCGAGCGGCGTCTTGATGGTCGACTGGATCAGCCGGGCCATCGGGCGCGCGCCCATCGCGTCGTCGTAGCCGTGCTCCACCAGCCAGTCCCGGGCCTCGTCGGAGAGCTCGATCGTGACGTTGCGGTCGGCGAGCTGCGCCTCGAGCTGGAGGACGAACTTGTCCACCACCTTCGCCACCACGTCCTTCGGCAGGTGGCCGAACGAGATGATCGCGTCGAGCCGGTTGCGGAATTCCGGCGCGAACAGCCGGTTGATCGCCTCGACGTCGTCACCGGAGCGCTTCGACTGGGTGAAGCCGTAGGCCGCCTTGGCCAGGTCCGAGGCACCCGCGTTCGACGTCATGATGATGATGACGTTGCGGAAATCGACCTGCTTGCCGTTGTGGTCGGTCAGCTTCCCGTGGTCCATCACCTGCAGCAGGATATTGAACAGGTCCGGATGCGCCTTCTCGATCTCGTCGAGCAGGAGCACGCAGTGCGGGTGCTGGTCGATCCCGTCGGTGAGCAGGCCGCCCTGGTCGAAGCCCACGTAGCCGGGGGGCGCGCCGATCAGGCGGCTCACCGTGTGGCGCTCCATGTACTCCGACATGTCGAAGCGCAGCATCTCGACGCCGAGCGAGGCGGCGAGCTGCTTGGCGGCCTCGGTCTTGCCGACGCCGGTCGGGCCCGCGAACAGGTACGAGCCGATCGGCTTGTCCGGGTCGCGCAGGCCGGCCCGGGCCAGCTTGATCGCCGAGGTGAGGGCCTCGATGGCGTTCGGCTGTCCGTAGACCACGCGCTTCAGGTTCTCGGTCAGGTGCTGGAGCACCACCGCGTCGTCCTTGGAGACCGTCTTCGGCGGGATCCGGGCCATCGTGGCGATGGTCGCCTCGATCTCCTTGATGCCGATGGTGCGCTTGCGGCGCGCCTCCGGCACCAGCATCTGCGAGGCGCCGGTCTCGTCGATCACGTCGATCGCCTTGTCGGGCAGCTTGCGGTCGTTGATGTAGCGGGCCGACAGCTCCACCGCGGCCTTCACGGCCTCGGTCGTGTACTTGAGCTTGTGGAACTCCTCGAAGTACGGCCGCAGGCCCTTCACGATCTCGATCGTGTCGGGGATCGACGGCTCGTTGACGTCGATCTTCTGGAACCGCCGCACCAGGGCACGGTCCTTCTCGAAGTACTGGCGGTACTCCTTGTAGGTGGTCGAGCCGATGCAGCGCAGCGTGCCGGAGGCGAGCGCCGGCTTGAGCAGGTTCGACGCGTCCATGGCCCCGCCCGAGGTCGCGCCGGCGCCGATCACCGTGTGGATCTCGTCGATGAACATGATCGCGTTCGGGTGCGCCTCGATCTCCTTCATCACCTGCTTGAGGCGCTCCTCGAAGTCGCCCCGGTAGCGGGTGCCGGCGAGCAGCGTGCCCATGTCGAGGGAGAAGACGGTCGCGTCGGCGAGAACCTCCGGCACCTCGTGCTGGATGATCTTGCGCGCCAGACCTTCGGCGATCGCGGTCTTGCCGACGCCGGGATCGCCGACCAGCAGCGGGTTGTTCTTCTGCCGGCGGCAGAGGACCTGGATCGTCCGCTGGACCTCGCTCTCGCGGCCGATCAGCGGGTCGATCTTGCCGTCGCGGGCCTTCTTGTTGAGGTTGACGCAGTAGGCGTCGAGCGCGTCGCCCTTTTTCTTGGCACCGCGGGGATCGCCCTCGTCGCTCGGACGCTCGGACGCGCCCTCCTCGTCGGCGCCGCGCACGGGCTTCGCCTCGGAGGCGCCGGGCCGCTTGGCGATGCCGTGGCTGATGTAGTTGACCGCGTCGTAGCGGGTCATGTCCTGCTCCTGCAGGAAGTAGGCGGCGTGGCTCTCGCGCTCGGCGAAGATCGCCACCAGCACGTTGGCGCCGGTCACCTCCTCGCGGCCCGACGACTGGACGTGGATCACGGCGCGCTGGATCACGCGCTGGAACCCGGCCGTGGGCTTGGCGTCCTGCCGGCCATCGCCGGTGAGGTTGGAGAGCTCGGTGTCGACGTAGTCGACCAAGCTGCGCTTGAGCGTGTCGATCTCGACGTTGCAGGCGCGCATGACCGCGGCCGCATCTTGGTCATCCACCAGGGCGAGCAGGAGATGCTCCAGCGTCGCGTATTCGTGCCGGCGCTCCCCGGCGAGCGCCAGGGCGCGGTGGAGGGCTTGTTCTAGGCTGCGTGAGAAGCTTGGCAAAGCTGGCCTCTGTCCTTCGTGCCTACCGCGAGCGGCGCCTATTTCTTTTCCATAACGCACTGGAGAGGATGTTGGTGTTTGCGTGCGAAGTCCATGACCTGCGTCACCTTGGTCTCCGCCACCTCGTAGGTGAAGACCCCGCACTCGCCGACCCCGTTCTGATGCACGTGCATCATGATCTGGTAGGCGTCCTCGTGGCTCTTGTTGAAGAACCGCTCGACCACCAGGACCACGAACTCCATCGGCGTATAGTCGTCGTTCAGAAGGAGTACCCGGTACAGACTCGGCCGCTTGGTCCGCGGCTTCGTGCGCGTGATGATCGCGGTGTTGGACCGGTCGTCGCCCCCGGGCGTGCGCGAACCGGATGCCGTGACCGCGATACGCGCCGGCCGGTGCTCCCTGGTCGAACTCGCGGTGCCCTGCATGGGGACCTGTCTCATGTGCGTCGAACCGATCCCTTGCTCGGAGCGGGCGCCGCCGGCCCTCACGGCCGATCCTGATCCTGGCCTGCCGGGAGCAGCGCTCAGCTCCACGCCGGTTAATCTACAGACGGTGAGCCGACTTCGCCAGACGCCTGTGCGCACTTGTCCGCCCTGCACCGCGCGTCCCCGGCGCATGATGGCCGACCCGCTAGCGCGCCGGGCCGGGACGGGCCGCGGCCGGTGCCACCGCCTTCGGCCGCACAAACGCGCCGGTCAGGCCCAGCAACGCGTCGCCGGCGGCGGCCGAGCGGGCCGCGGCGCGCTCCCCGGCCCGCTGCAGGTACGCGGCCTGCACCGCCAGGATCTCGGTCGGGCTGCGGGCCGTCGCCAGCGCCCCCCAGGTCGCCCCGAGATCGTCGAGGGCCTTCTTGACCGAGTCGAGATACTCGATGCCGAGGGTCTGGGTCGCCCGGCTCGCGATCCCGAACCGCCGCAGGGGCGTCCCGAAGCCGGAGGCGACCGGGCTCAGGGGGAGGGCAGGGGGTCTCTGCATCGCCGATCTCCGGTCCGCCGCCGAGCCGGCCCGCCATCCGCGACCGACAGTTTCGGATCGCCGCGAGAGTGTGCGGCACGACAGCCAGCGTCAAGCTCGGGCCTGTAAGAGCGGCCGGCCGCGACCGGCACGGCATGGCCGACCGGCAACAGCGGGTCGGGAACGGCCGGTAAGCGGATGCCGGACCGGCACGATCCGGCACTCGCCGCGATCGCATTAACGGGCCTGTAACTGCACTTGCCTAACTCTCCACTGATGCAGCGGGGCCACGTGATCGGCGGAAGGCTCTGCAGGGGATACGACCGGCCAGATCCGGTCTCGCGAGGCAATCAGGCGTGATGCGTAGCGTAGTAGGCCGCTCCCGGACGATTCCAGCGCTCCCGGCCGCGATCCTGGCCGCCGCCGTCCTGACGGCCATGGCCTCACCGGCCGACGCCCGGCGCGGTCGGCACCACCACCATGCCCGCGCCGGCGGCGGCTACAACCCGCCCTACGCGGCGATGGTCGTGGACGTGAAGAGCGGCAAGACCTTGCACGCGGTGAACGAGGACGCCCTGCGGCACCCGGCCTCGATCACCAAGGTGATGACGCTCTACATGCTGTTCGAGCAGATGGAGCGGGGCAAGTTCGCCCTCGATTCCGACCTGACCATCTCGGCCCACGCCGCCGCCCAGGCGCCGTCCAAGCTCGGCCTGCGCCCCGGCCAGACCATCTCGGTCGAGGACGCCATCAAGGCGATCGTGACGAAGTCGGCGAACGACGTGGCCTGCGCCATCGGCGAGAACATCGCCGGCTCCGAGGAGCGCTTCGCCCAGATGATGACCGCGAAGGCCCACGCCCTCGGCATGAGCCGCACGCACTACGCCAACGCCTCGGGCCTGCCCGATCCGGACCAGCTGACCACCGCGCGCGACCTCACCGTGCTGGCGCGGGCGATCCAGGACCGGTTCCCGCACTACTACCGCTACTTCCAGACCCGGTCCTTCGCGTTCCGCGGCCGGGTGATCGGCAACCACAACCGCCTGCTGGGCAACGTCCAGGGCGTCGACGGGATCAAGACCGGCTACACCCGGGATTCCGGCTTCAACCTGATGACCGCGGCGAAGTCCGAGGGGCACCAGATCGTGGCGATCGTGCTGGGCGGCAAGTCCGGCGCGAGCCGCGACCGGATCATGGCCGACCTCGTCCGCGCCAGCCTGCCGCGCGCCTATGCCGGCGCCCGGATCTCGGCGCCGGTCACCGAGGTCGCCGAGCGCGCCCGCCCGGCGGTCGTCGCCGACGCGGTCTCGCGGACCCGCACGCAGGTCGCCTCGGCGGACGACGAGGACGTCGAGACGACCGGCACCACCGGCGAGCCCCTCGACCTGTCCCCCGCCAAGACGACGACGCCGGGCGGCACCTGGAAGCCCGGCCCGCAGGGCATCCCGAAGGCGGCCCAGGCCTATGCCGGCGGCGGCAACGCCCAGCCGCCCTTCCCGGGCGCGTCCAAGTCCACGGCCCGAGTGGCCTCCCTCGAGCGCGACGAGCCGCCGAAGGCAGTCTCCGGCGCCCGCGTCGTCCCGACCGCCTGGGTGATCCAGCTCGGCGCCATGGACGACGAGTCCAAGGCCCGGACGATGCTCTCGGAGGCGCGCGCCAAGGTCGGCGGCAGCCTGTCGAAGGCCGCGCCCTACACGGTCAAGGTCGAGCACGGCGGCACCACGCTGTTCCGCGCCCGCTTCTCGGGCTTCTCCGAGCAGGATTCCGCCCAGGAGGCCTGCTCGGCCCTGAAGCGCAGCGGCTTCAGCTGCTTCGCCACCCGGAGCTGAGACCCGCGAGACCCGTCGGCGCGCCCGCGCGCCGCGTTTCGCGAGCCACCGGCGCGCCCGCGCGCCGGATACGGAACGGCCGCGACCGAGTTCGTCCGCGGCCGACGATCGGTAACTCTCTGACAACGCGCGTGGAGTTCAGCGATGTCGGTTCAGAAGCCTGTCCCGGGCCGCGTTGACGCGCGCCGCGCCCTCGGCGCTGCCCCCCTGGTCGGGGTGGGCGCGCTTCATGAGAGACCGGTGGGCCGACCGGATCTCCTCAGCGGTCGCCCCGCGCTGAAGCCCCAGGATCTCGTACGCCTGCTCCTGCGTCATCGCCCCTGGATGCGGCGGACGGCGCGGCCGCGGGTCGCGATCGCCCTCAGCGTCTACACGCCATCCGGGCGACCGGCGGTCGAGATACGGCTCTAGCAGGGCGGCGCCGGCGGCGTCGCGTATCCGGCAGAGCCGCAGCAGCTCGACCACGGCCCCGGTGGGCATGCTGTCGAGCCACGCGCCGGCGCCCGGCCCCGCGATGACGCGGCCCGTGCGCAGGCTGCCGTCCGGGTGCACGAGGGCGTCGATCAGGACCGTGCGGAAGCGGCGGTCCTCCGGGTCGCGCGGGCGCTCGCCGGATCCCGGCCAGATCAGCCGGCGGAGCCGCGCGGTCATGGCGGCCTGACCCTCGATCATCCAGACGCCGCTCAGCCCGAGCAGTGCCGCGAGGACGAAGTTCCCGCGCAGGAGCAGGAATCCGGCCGCGAGCAGCGCGAAGGCGCCGAAGGTCGGCAGACGCGCCCGCCCGAGGGCGGCACCGAGGCCAGCCCGGAGACCGCCGCGGAGCCTCCGGCCGAGGCCGCCCGAGTTCTTCGACAGCCACCACAGGGTCAGGCAGGCGAGCAGGCCAGCGAACAGCACCATCGCTCAGCGCCGCACGCCGTAGAGGGCGGACGCGCTCCCGCCGATCTGGATGCTCGTCCCGTCCCCGAGATCGAAGTGGCCCGGCCGGCGCGGCGTCGGCGGGCGGACGCTCGCGTCGCAGCCGGGCTGCGGCGGGAGGCGCACGCCCTCGGGCAGGTTCTCCGGGCAGAGGCGCGCGCGCGTGGGCGCCTCGCCGGCGCGAGCGGTGGCGGCCAGGAGGATCAGGGACAGGAGGAGGGCCGCGCGCGTCATCGCCGGTTCTCCGCGACCTCGGCGGTGGTGACGCGGACCTGCCGGATCCGGCCGTCGCGCTCCACCTTGAGGGTCACGCCGGCGCCGAGGCCGGCCTCCTCGATGGCCGCGGTCAGGTCCGCGAGGCGGTGGACCGGGCGATCGTTGGCCTCGACGATCACGTCGCCGAGGTCGCCGGTCTGCGGGTCGACGCCGCGCAGACCGGCCTGCGCGGCCGGGGAGCCGGGCAGCACCCGCACGATCACCACGCCGTCGATGCCGAGCCGCGCGGTGGCCGCCTCCTGGGCGGCGATGATGCCGATGCCGGGATTGCGCACGCGGCCGGCCTTGATCAGCTCCGGCACGATCCGGTTCACCACGTCGACGGGGATCGCGAAGCCGATGCCGGCGCTGGCGCCGGACGGTGACACGATGGCGGTGTTGACGCCGATCAGCCGTCCCGCGGAATCGAGGAGCGGGCCGCCGGAATTGCCCGGGTTGATCGCCGCGTCCGTCTGGATGACGCCGGACACTTCGCGGCCCTCGCTCGTCGGCATGCGGCGGCGCACGGCGCTGATGACGCCGGTGGTCAGCGTGTGGTCGAGGCCGAACGGGTTGCCGATGGCGAAGGCCGACTGCCCGACCTTGAGATCGGCCGAGGTGCCGATCGCCAGCGGCGGCGGCATGGTCCGCACCCGCCCCAATTGCAGGACCGCGAGGTCGTAGGACGGCGCCATCCCGACGAGGGTGGCGGGCACGACCTCGCCGTCGCTCATCCGGACCGAGACCGAGCCGCCGCTCCGCGCGGCGTTCTGCACGACGTGGGTGTTGGTGACGATGTGGCCGGCGCCGTCCCACACGAAGCCGGTGCCGGTCTGCGTCCCGCCCTGCTCGCCGCCCTGGTCGTCGAGGTCGAGCAGGTCGCGGTTCTGCGCGGCGCTCTGCGCGAAAACGTGAACGACGGACGGGCTCGCGCGCTCGAACAGCGCGACCGTCGAGGACTCGGCCGGCGCCAGATCGCCGCGGGCCGTGATCGCCCGGGGCGTATCGGCCGCGTAGAGCAGCGGCTGCAAGTAGGGCTGGGCGACGTAGAGCGCCAGCAGGACCAGGACCGCGGCGAGGACGATGCGCACGGTACGATCCGGCACGGGTGACTCCGAGAGAAGCGCGTAGGCGGGCCCCGACGGGCCGAGCCTTAAGTGCGCGTTCAGGATCGGGGCGTCAACACAGAGAGGCGCCGCCGCCGACAGACCCCTGACGTGTTCTGGCGCACGTCGGCGACCGGCGCAGACTGGCTAACGGAATGGTCATCATTCAGGAGCCACAATTCTCGCAAGTCCAGGGCAGCTCAGTCGCGCTCAATACGGACATGGAACACCGAACCGCGCCCGAACTCGTGCCTCGGCACCGGATGCTGGTTTCGAGAACCGCCCGAATTGATCGCAAAGCTGCCGCAGAGATGCTTGCATTGACGCTCAGACCATCGATCGCCGCAGCCCCTCGGCAGAGCCCGGCGGCGGCGATCTGAACGGTCCAAAACGGTTCGGAAGGACGAGTACCCATGGAAACCGAAGCTCTGGAACGGCCCGCGGATCTGACGATCTGGCGCACGGCCCCGGCGAGCGCCCCGCTGGCGCAGCCCGAGCGCTACCGGACCCTGCGGGAGGCGATCGCCGCCGCGGCCGGCGCCCTGGCCGACCCGGCCAAGCAGCCCTGGATCATCACCGAAGAGGGCGAGATCCTCTCGCCGAACTGGATCCGCACCTACCTGAACTGACGATCGATCACCCGGAGAACGGGGATACCGGGGACGGCGGCGCGCAGCCCCGCCCCGGTGCCCCGCGGGCTCACTCCGCGGCGTCCGACTGGCGGAAGCCCTCGATCCCGACCTGGTCGGGGTTGATCGCGTGCAGCGCCCGGCGGGCCGCCTCGAGCGGGTGCTCGGCCTCGATCCGGACCGAGGTCAGATCCGGGCTCTTGTAGACCGTCACGATCGTGTCCATCACCTCGGTCAGCGTCGTGCGCTTGTCCTCGGGGGCGGCGATCAGCAGCTGCAGCCCCCAGGCGCGGTAGAGATCGACCAGCGCCTGGCTGTTGCGCACGTCGAGCTTCGAGAACGCCTCGTCGAGCAGGCACAGGCCGAGCCCCGGATTCTCGTCGCCCGGCCGGTCGCCCGGGTAGTAGGCGCTGGCGAGCGACGCGGCGATCGCCACGTAGAACGGCGCCTGCGCCTCGCCGCCGGAGCCGCGCAGCGCCCGGGCCGACATCGTGGTGCGGTTGCCCGCCCGGTCGCGCATGCCGATCTCGTAGACGAAGTAGTTGCGGTAATCGGCGAGCCGCGCCGCGTCGTCCGCGCCGGCGATCAGCGCGGTGATCTCCTCGAGCGCGGCCGCCATCGGCCCCTCCGCCTCGCCGGCGAGCAGCGCCTGCGCGGCCTCGGGCGAGCGGGCGGTCTCGGTGGCCAGCGCGTGGACGGCGGCGTAGCGGCGGTCCACCGCCGCCTCGAACGCGTAGGTCTGGCCGGTGAAGCTGCGCGCCGAGAGCCGCTCGTTCAGGGCCGCGAGCCGGGCATGGACCCGCTCGAACCGGTCGGCGAGGCGCGTCAGCAGGTCCTCGGTCATGAGGCGGCGCATCTCGGACTCGGCCCGCTCTGCCTGCGCCCGGTAGCGGCGCAACTCGTGCCCCTCGACCGCCTCGTATTCCCGCCGCACCCAGGCGAAGCCGTCGATCGCCGGGGCGTCCCCCGAGGCGAGGGGGTTCTCCACCCGCCAGGCGGCGCAGGCCTCCGCAAGCTCGCGCTCGGCGATCCGGCCGTGCGAGCGGGCGGCCTCGGCGGAATCCCGGGCGAGGCCGCGCTCGGCGCTCACCCGCGCCCCGGCCGCCTTGGCGTCGAGGCCGGCGAGCGCCCGCCGCGCCTCGGCGACCGCGCCGAGGTCGAAGGGCTCGGCGCGGGCGAGGCGCACCCGCGCCGCGTCGCCCGCGCTCAGCTGGCGCAGGGCCGCCCGGCGGGCCGACAGGGCGGCGCGGACGGCCTCGCGCATAGGCCCCATCCGGGCGCGCAGGGCCGCCTCGTCGGCGAGCAGGCGGTCGAGCTTCGGCTCCAGCTCCTCCGACAATTCCCGCAGGTAGCCGACCCGCTCGGTGGTCAGCGCGGCGATCTCGGCGGCGAGCCCGGCCGTGTCGCGCTTCTCGATCCCCTCCCGCTCGGTCTGGAGCGTGCGCCGCCGCCCCTCCAGCCCGTCGAGCTCGGCCCGCAGGGCCTCCACCGCGTCGAGGCCCCGGGCGACGCGGGCCCGGATCGCGGCGGCCGTCCGGGCGGCCTCGCGCAGGACCGCGGCCTCGCCGCGCAGGCGCCGCGCCTCCGCGACGGCGATCTCGTGGGCGCGGCGGCTGTCGGCGGTCGGCCCGCGATGGCCGCGGGTCATCAGCAGGTCGACGCTGCGGGTGACCGTGTAGGCCATGCCGGCCGTGGTCCGGCCGCTGGGCGCCACGGCCCGGGACAGGCGCGCCAGTTCGGCATCGTCCCGGGCGAGGTCGTAGCCGCCGAGCCGCACGCCGAGGAACGCCTCGGCGTGGGGGTCGCTGGTCTCGATCACGGTGAGCGGACCGTCGTCGTAGCGGCGGGCGCGCTGCTTGGCGGTGTCGGTGGTCTTGACCAGGATGCAGCGGCTGTAGCGGTCGCGGCCCGATTGCAGCACGCCGAGGGCCTCGCTCAGCCGGTCCGGGGCGACCACCAGGGCCTCGCGGGCGCGCCCGAGCAGCCCTTCGAGCGCCGGCCCCCAGGTCGGGTCGACGATCTCGGCCAATTCGCAGATCGGCAGCGCGTCGATCCCGCGCCGCTCCAGCTCGCCGCGGAACGCCACCGTATCGGAGGACAGCCGCGCCGCCGGGCCGCCGCCGGTGCGCGGCGCCGTGCGCTCGGCCTCGCTCTCCTGCGCGCGGGCCTTGAGCGCCGCGTCCTCGGCGGCCCGTTCCAGGGCCTCGTCGAAGTCGGGCAGGCGCGCCAGCCCGTCGGCCAGCTCGGCCAGCGGGCCGTCGGGGCGCAGGATCTCCTCGGGGGAGGATTCGCGGCGCAGGCCCGCCCGGGCGCAGGCCTCGGCGAGGCGGGCCGCCTGCGGGCAGCTCTGGCGCAGGATCGGGGCGACCGGCTGGAGCTTGGCCATCTGCCCGACGAGGGCGACGAGGTCGCCGATCCGGCCGATCAGCTCCTTGCGGTCGCGCTCCAGCATGGACAGGCCGAGCGTCGAGGCCGCGAGCCGGCCCTCGGCGGCGCCCGCGGCGGCCAGCGCCTTCTTCTCGGCGATCTCGCCGTCGATCTCGCGGACGTAGCCGCGGCTCGCCGCGACGCGCTCGCGCGCGATGCGCAGGGTGTCGGCGCCCTCGCGGAGGCGGCCCCGGACGGCGATGAGGTCGAGGCTGCGGCGGCGCAGATCGGCGCTGGCCGCCCGCAGCTCGTGCGTCGCGGCGGCGAGGACCGCCTCGCCCCAGGCCTCGTAGCGGTCGCGCAGGCGCCGCAGGCGCCCGAGCCGGGTCTCCAGCTCGGCGATGGTCTCCCGGAGGCGCCGCCAGTTGGCGATGGAGTGGCGCACGCGCTCGACGTCGAGGGGCTCCGGCTCGAGCACGAAGGCGCGCACGAAGGCGCTGGTGTCGAAGATCGGCTTGAACGCCACCGCGTTGGCGAAGCTGCGCAGGAAGTGGCGCGGCTCCGGCGCCGGCGCGCCCTCGCGCAGGGTCGCCAGCACGTCGGCCGTGAAGCGCTCGCCGGAGGTGCGGTACTCGGTGAAGCTCGACGCGCGGGCGCGCAGCTCCGCGGCGATCTCGCTCCAGGGCGCCGTGTAGGTGCCGCCGGAGGCGGTGCGGGCGTAGTCGGAGACCTCGAACCTGTGCCCGACCGCGATGAAGCGCGACAGCACGGTCTCCTTCGGCTCGGCGGCCCGCGCCGCCAGGGCGAGGCCGACCGAGACCACGCGGCCGGAATCGGGGTTCTCGAAGACCAGCACCAGCACGGTCTCGCAGGATTCCCGCGTCGGGCGGCCGCCCTCCGCCGGGTCGCTGATCCAGCCCAGGCAGTAGTCGCGCACGGTGCGGGCGCTGCGGCCGGAGGCCGAGGCGTTGAGGGCGAGGCGGCTGGCGTTGTTGCCGGCCAGCACCGTGCCGACCGCGTCGAAGATCGTCGACTTCCCGGCCCCGGTCGGCCCGACCAGCGCCGCGGCGCCGCGCAGGCGGATCTGCTCGCGGCGGATCAGGTACCAGTTCGAGATGGCGATGTCGGTGAGGACGTACACGGTGTCGGTGGGTCGGGTCGGTGGCGAGGAATGAGCGGCCCAGTTGGCCGGACTCGGCCGCGTATGCAAGCCGACACACGCGAACCCGTGAAGCCTGATCCTACCTCAGGTTATAACCCTGTTAGCACAAACTGTTCATGTCCTGCGGGTCTCGCCTGCACGACCGGAACCGACCGATGCGTCTCAGTCTCAAAGCAAAACTCAGCGGCCTCTTCGCCCTCCTGCTCCTGGCGGCGATCGTTCAGGGCGGCGTGACCCTCTACAAGATGCAGGCTGTCGACCAGCGGCTCGCGGAGTTGATCGACAACGCCGTGCCGTCGATCAACGAGGCCCAGGCGATCAACGCGCTCGTGATGCGCTCGCGACTGTGGCAGTTCCGCTACGTGACGGCGGATACCGAAGCCGAGCGCGAGACCAGCCTGAAGAACGCCGACGAGATGATGCGGAACCGCCAGGCGAAGGCCGAGGCGTACCGCGGCCTGGTGGCGTCGAAGGAGGAGCAGGGGATCTACGACGACCTGCTCGCCAAGCTGGCGGTGCAGCAGGCCGACTGGACCCGTCTGCGCGCCTTCCCGGCCGACCAGCACGACCAGGCGCTCGCCTATTTCCGCGGGCCGATGAACGCCAACTACCTCGCGGCCTCCAGCGCGACCCGCGCCCTCGCCGACCTGAACATCCGGAACGGCGAGGCGGCCGGACGCGCGGCCCGCGACAGCCAGGCCGACGCGGTCCGGACGACCGTCGTGAGCCTGCTCGTCAGCCTCGTCATCGCGCTCGGCGCCATGCTGTACGCCTTCACGGGCGTGTCGCGGCCGCTTTCCGGGATGACGCTGTCCATGCGGCGGCTCGCCGACGGCGACACCCAGGCCGAGATCCCCTACGCGGCGCGGCGGGACGAGATCGGCGCCATGTCGGCGACCGTCGCGGTGTTCCGGGAAAACCTGCTGCACGCCCGCGCCCTCGAGGCCGAGACCGCGCAGGCCCGGGCCGGCGCCGAGGCGCAGCGCCGGCAGGCGACGCGCGAACTCGCCGACCGGTTCGAATCCGCGATCGGCGGCATCGTCGGCTCGGTGACGTCGGCGGCGACTCAGCTCCAGTCCACGGCCCAGAGCCTCACCGCGACGGCGACGCAGACGGCCGGCCAGTCGACCAGCGCGGCGGCCGCCGCCGAGGAGGCCTCCTCCAACGTCACCACGGTCGCGGCGGCCGCCGAGGAGCTCGGCTCCTCGGTCAACGAGATCGGCCGCCAGGTCGGCTCCTCGGCGGACCTGGCGCAGGCCGCCGTCCGCGAGGCCGCCGCCACGGCCGACCTCGTCCAGGCCCTGAGCACCGGCGCGCGCCGGGTCGGCGAAGTGGTCGACCTGATCTCGGCGATCGCCAGCCAGACCAACCTGCTGGCGCTGAACGCCACGATCGAGGCGGCCCGGGCCGGCGTCGCCGGCCGCGGCTTCGCGGTCGTCGCCACCGAGGTGAAGGCGCTGGCCGACCAGACCGCCAAGGCGACGGCCGAGATCTCGGCCCAGATCGCGCAGATCCAGGGCTCGACCGGCCAGGCCGTCCAGGCCATCGACGGCATCGCCGGCCGCATCCGCGAGATCAGCGGCATGGCCAACTCCATCGCGGCGGCGGTGGAGGAGCAGGGCGCGGCCACGCAGGAGATCGTCCGCAACGTCGCCGAGGCCGCGACCGGGACCGAGTCGGTGACCGTCAATGTCAGCGGCGTCGCCGGCGCCGCCGAGGAAACCGGCGCGGCCGCCGCGCAGGTCCTGGCCTCGGCCTCCGAGATGGCCCGCCAGGCGGCCCATCTCGGCAGCGAGGTCGAGCACTTCCTGGCGACGGTCCGGGCGGCCTGAGCGCGGTCACGTGGGTTCGGCCGCACGTCGCGGTTGACGTATCTCACTCCGTCATCGCGAGCGCAGCGAAGTGACCCAGGGCAGCGCGACGCCGGCAATCGTGGCGCCGGCTGGATTGCTTCGCTCCGCTCGCAAAGACGGCGCCGAACTGGTCGACCGGACGGCGGAATCAGGCCTCGCCGGCCTCGGACCACGCCCGCAGGCGCTCCATCCAGGCGTCGGAGGCCAGCACCGTCAGCCCCGGCAGGAGCGACAGCGGCGTGACCCGCTCGACCCGGTCGCGCTCGCCGAGGCGCAGGCCGCCGCGCTTGGCGTAGAGGCGCAGGATGTCGGCGAGCCGGCCCTCCTCGGGGGGCTCGTTGCGCGCCACGGCGCGGATCTTCTCGACGATCTCGTCGGTGGTGCAGTCGACGATCCCGTCCGTTCCGGCCCGGTGGTCGCGCAGGCCCTCCTCGTAGAGGAGCCGGAGCGCCAGCAGCACCAGGGTCTCGTCCTTGCGCAGGCGCTCCGAGACGATGTCGTGGCGCGGGGCGTCGGCGGCCGGGCTCAGCGAGACCATCTGGTCGCGGTGCGACACGGTCAGCGCGTAGCCGAGGCAGGCGAAGTAGTCGGTGAAGAACGGCGCGTAGTGCCGGGCGAGCTCGTAGGAGCGGCCGATGCCCTGCGTCTCGGCGTAGATCACCTGCCCCTTCAGCAGCACCTGGAGGGCGCGGCACAGCTCCTCGGCGTCCGGCGCCCGGGCGCCGGGCGGCGGCGGCTCGTCGCCGTCGATGATCGCGCGGAAGCCCTCAAGCACGGGGACGGCGCTCCAGCAGGAAATCCGGGCAGTCCAGCCAGCCGTTGACCACCCGCTCGGGCAGCCGGGTCAGGGCGTAGCGCGCGCCGAGCTTGGCGTCGAACAGCACGTCGATCTCGCGCAGGCGCTGGAACACGATGAAGTCGTCGACGCCCGCGATGACGATCTGCGACCCGCGCAGCCGCACCGCCTTGCCGAGCCGGGCCTCCACGAAGGCGCTCATGCTCTCGGGCGTCACGGTGGTGCGGCGGCGGAACTCCGCCTTGGCGGCCGCGAAGGCGTCGACCACGGGGTCGTCCTCGATGTCGGGCAGCGGCTCCATGTCGATGGCCGACTTGCGGGCGCGCGGCGCCTGGAGATGCGCGTGCCCGATCGGCGGCCGCAGCAGCGAGACGTCGCCCGGCACCTCGGGGGCGATCTCCGCTTCCCCGACGGCGCGCAGCATCGCGGCGACGCGCTCGACGCCGCTCGGGTCCGGGCGGTCCATCACGTGCAGCGCGGAGGCGATCCGGCGCTCCAGGCGCGCCACCACGGCGTCGACGGCGTCGAGGTGGTTGTCGAGGCCCTCGAACACCGCGAGGATCTGGGCGAGATCCGCCCGGACGGCCCGCTGCGCCGTGTCGAGATCGGCGATCCGCCCCTCGCGGATCAGGCCCTCGGCCAGGGCCCGGACCGTGAGGGCGTCGCGCAGCGCCCGGCCGGCCTCGCGCACCACGCTGGCGCGGAAGCGGAACGGGTTGAAGCGGGTGTGCAGCGTCCGGTAGTCGCTGATCAGGTGGCGCTCGACGAAATCCTCGAAGAACAGCCGGAAGGTCTTGGCGCGGTCGGGCTCGCGCAGGATGCGCTCCTCGACCTTGCGCATGCCGGCCGCGAGGCCGCGCACGTGGGACAGGAAGGCGGCCGCGCCCCGCGCGGCGTTGGACAGCGCCTCGGAGCGGTTCGCCGGGTCCGACAGGGCGCTCTCGAGCCCGCCCAGCACCTCCAGCACGGCCCCGCCGTAGGAGCGGGTCTCGCCCCGTTCCAGCCGCGACAGCTCCTCCAGCAGGAGGCGGGCCTCGGGGTCGAACTCCGCGACCGGGACGTAGCGCTCGCGGCGCTCGATCAGCCAGCCGGTGTCGAGGAGGCGCCGGTAGAGCGCCGTGCGGCGCTCGGCCGGGTCGGCCGAGATCGGCTCGTCGCCGCTGACCTCGGGGTCGCTCCAGCCGGCGGCGAAGTCGCCGATCTCGGCCAGGAGCTCGGCCTTGCGCACCGGCTCGGCCCCGAGGACGCGCCGGTGCAGGTGCAGGAGCAGGGCCGCGTTGAAGCCGCGGCTCGGCGAGGCCAGCGGCTTGAACAGCTCGTCGGACAGCTGCGCGAACAGCATCGTGTCGAAATTCCCGCCGTCGCGCAGCCGTGCCGCTTACTTCGCGCCGAGGAGCTCGACGTCGAAGATCAGCGTGGCGTTCGGCGGGATCACGCCGCCGGCGCCGCGGGCGCCGTAGCCGAGCTGCGGCGGGATGATCAGGGTGCGCTTGCCGCCGGTCTTCATGGTGGCGACGCCCTCGTCCCAGCCCTTGATCACCTGGCCGGCGCCGAGGGGGAAGCTGAAGGGCTGGTTGCGGTCGCGGGACGAGTCGAACTTCTTGCCCTTCTTGCCGCCCTCGTCGAGCCAGCCGGTGTACTGGACGGTGACCGTCTGGCCGGCCTTCGGCTCGGGCCCGGTGCCGACGACCTCGTCCTGATACTTGAGGCCCGACGGGGTGGTCACGGTCTCGGCATTGGCGGCTGTGGTCATGGCGATCAACGCGGCTCCGAAGAGGGGGGACAGGCGAGGCATGGTTTCTCCCTGGAGCCGGCGCCGTGCGCGCCGGCCGTCGGGAGGCCTTCTATCGCCTCGGACCCGTCCAGGCCAGGGAGGCGGCCGGCGGCGCCCCCAAAGGGCGCCCCACGGCGCGCTTGGAGGCGCGCTTGGGGGCGCGCTCAGGCGGCCCGGACGCCGTCGAGGAAGCGGCCGACCTCTTCGGTCAGGTGCGCGGCCTGGGCCGACAGGGCCGCGGCCGCGCCCAGGACCTCGCCCGCCGCCGCCTCGGTCGCGCCGGAGGCCGCGGCGACGCCGGCGACGTGGCCGGTGACCGCGGCCGCGCCCTGCGCCGCCTGGCCGACGTTGCGGACGATCTCGCGGGTCGCCGCGCCCTGCTGCTCCACCGCCGCCGCGATCGTGGTCGCCACGCCGTCGATGTCCCGGATCCGGGCCGTGATCGTCCCGATCGCCGCGACGGCCTGCCCGGTCGAGGCCTGCACCCGCCCGATCTGGCCCGCGATCTCTT